>JAGSPS010000046.1 GCA_018262315.1 Deltaproteobacteria bacterium
CTTCGTGAAACGCCGGCTGAACACGCCCCGAAGCCCCATGTACAGCGAGGGTCCGAGCGTCACGGCCTGGGCATTGCCGTGCGTCAGCGAGAGTCCGGTGTAGGGCCGGTCTTCCGGCCCGTAGCCGAGGATGTGGCCGAGCAGGCCGAAGCCGCCGAAGCGCCCGTTCGGGAACACGACGCCCTTCGGGTCGCCCGTCGTGCCCGAGGTGTAGATGATCTGGAGCGGGTCGGCCGCGCCGGCGGTGCGGCCCTCGACCAGCGCGGCGGGCGCAGCGAGAACGTCCCGCAGCGAATCGACGTTCTTCACGCTGGAAAGCGCCGGCGCCCCGCGTTCCTCGCCCGTTTCGAGACCGAGCACGAAGCCGAGCTCGGGCAGCGACCCGCGAATCTCCTCGACCGCGGGAAGGCAGTAGTCGGTGGTGATCAGACCCCGGCAGCTCGAGTGGCGCAGGAAATGGACGAGCTTCTCGCCGCGCGTGCGCGGGTCGATCGGCACGTAGACGCAGCCCGAGAGCGACGCCGCGATCATCGTCTCCACGAACTCCGGGTGGTTGCGCATCATCAACCCGAAGCGGGCGCCGCGCTCGAGCCCGCGCGCGACCAGCGCCGCCGCGATCCGGTTGGCGTTCTGGAGCAGGGCGGCGTAGGTCCTCACGTCCGGCGGCGCGTCGCCGCGCTCGAAGGTGAGGACGTCGAGATCCGGCTTCTGCTCGGCTCGGACCGCGATCAGATCGGCGAGGATCGTCTCGTCGCGCTTGCGCATGCCCCTCTCCGTGTTCAGTCGGTCCGCGTTCGGACAATCGGGATCGCGCTGCCGGAGGCTGTCTTCCGACCCCGGAACGCCTCGGAAATCCAGCGTAGTCAGCCGCAGCCGGACTGGCGTATGACCACGCGCATAGCTGGGGCGCCGTGCGCCTGGCCGGAGCCAGGGTCGGACACGATGTCCCGCCCGCGTGGCCAACTGGGGCGCTTTGGCGATCGCGCCGACCGGCCGGCCCACGCTGGCGCCGCCGCGCTGGCACGCATCGTGCTCTCGAGTGGACCGTCCGTGTGTTGCCGCGCGGGACCTCGAGGACATGGATCGATCGCGGACAGCAACCCGCGCCACGCCTCGGCGGGCGCACGAGGAGGGTCGAGTATGCACGTCGAGCAACTCATGACGAAGGATGTGTCGTTTTGCGATGCGGAAGATCCGCTGAACGAGGCCGCGGCGCTCATGTGGGAGCGCGATTGCGGCGCGGTGCCGGTGGTCGCGCGGTCGTCGGAAGGGCGCGTCGTGGCCATGATCACCGACCGCGACGTCTGCATGGCGGCGTACACGACCGGCCGTCCGCTCACCGGTCTGCACGCCTACGACGCGATGTCGCGGGAGCTTCACACCTGCAAGCCCGGTGACACCGTCGAAGACGCCGAGGCCGTCATGCGGCAGAACCAGGTGCGCCGGCTCCCGGTGGTGGACGACGCCGGGAATCTCGCCGGGATCCTCTCGATCGCCGACCTCGCCCGCGCCGCTGCAAGCCAGCATGGCAAGCGCCAGCCGCAGATCGGCGAGAAGGAGGTGACGCGGCTGCTCGAAGCGATCTCGGCGCCGCGAGCGGGGAGTCTCGGGTCAGCCTAGTTCGCCGCCGGCGCGACGCGGGCGCCGTCGTGGACGCGGTCGCTCGGGTGCAGGATCACCACTTCGCCGGGATCGAGGCCATGCTCGATCTCGGCGTCGAAGGCCGCTTGGTGACCGACCTTCACCTCGCGAAGCCGCGCTGTACCGCGCTCGACGACGAAGACTGCCCAGACCGGGCCGTGCCGGAACAGCGCGCTCGCGGGGATCTGGAGCACATCGCCGCTCTCCCAGACCACGATCCGGGCTTCGACGCGGAAGCGATCGCCGAGACGAGGCTCGGGCGCCCCGAGGTCGGCGATCACGTTGACGCGCTGCTCTTCGACCCCGAGCGCCGAGATCTTCGTGAAGGCCGAAGGCTCGATCTGGCGCACGCGGCCTTCGAGGATTCCCTCGCCGCCCCAGTCTTCGACGAGGAAGCGCGCGCCGGGAGACACGCGGACGGCGTCGGTGGAGAGGATGTCCACCACGAGCTCGAGCGACGCGGGATCGCCGATCTCGACGAGCGGCGTGCCGGCCGCGACGATGCGCTCGCTTTCTTCGAAGACGCGCAGCACCTGGCCAGCGACGGGTGCGCGAGCCACGACGCAGGGCCGCCCACTTCCGCAATCTCCCCCCGGCGCAACCGGAACGGGCGGGTTCGGGCCACTCGTCGCCAACAGCGCGGCGCGCGCGGCATCGACGTCGTGGGCCGCGGCGTCGGCGGCGAAGCGCGCCGCCTCGGATTCCTGCGCGGCGCTGGTCTCGGCGAGCTTCGCCTTCTCGCGCGCGTCGGTCGAGAGCGTGCCGGCGCGGTACAGCTGTTCGGCGCGCGACGCATCGCGCTTCGCCTGGGTGAGCGCCGCCTGCGCCCGACGCAGTCCCGCGTCGGCGGCGCGCTGGGTCGCCACGGCCGCTTCGAGCCGCGCACGTGCCGTCGCGAGGTCGCGCGGATCGAGCGGCGCGGGCTCGATCCGCGCCAGGGCCGTGCCCGCTGCGACGGACTGGCCCTCGTCGACTTCGATGCGCAGCAGGCGTCCGGTCGTGGGCGCGGCGACGGTGTAGCGCTGGCGCACGCGCGTCTCGCCCTCCTCGTCGATCGTCACGCGCAGGGCGCCGCGCCGCGCGCTCGCGACGTCCACCGTGAGCGGCGCCGGCCGGAACAGCCAGAACGCGACCCCGAGCGCGAGCACGCCGAGCGCGACCAGCGAGGCTTTGCGCCGCGTGTCCGTCACCGCCTCACTCCCGCGTCTTCAGCACCGCCACGAGATCGAGGCGGTCGATGCGCCGCCGCACGGCGAGCGCGGAGCCGAGCGCCGACGCGAGCACCACGGCCACGGCAAAGCCATAGGTGCGCGTGCTCACCACCAGCGGCATGCGGAAGAACTCCCATTGGTAGGCGTTCGCCAGCACGGCGCAGAGCCGATACCCGATCGCGAAGCCGAGCGGGATCGCCAGCGCCGTGAGGATCGCCTGTTCGCCGAGCAGCAGCACCGACACCTCGCCGCGCGTGAAACCGAGCACCCGCAAGCTCGCCAGTTCGCGGCCGCGCTCGCTGAGCGCGATTCGCGCCGCGTTGTACACCATCGCGGCGGCGATCACCGCCGCAAACGTGACCAGCACCGTGGTGAAGACGTCGAGGCTCCTGGCCAGCGTGTCCTCGAAGCCGCGCAGCGCGGCGAGCCGCGTCGTCGCCCCGGCGACGGCCGGCATCCGCTTGAGTTCTGCATTCAGCGTTGCGTTCGCGGCGGCGTCGACGCGCAGGAACGCCCCCGAGATCGAGTCGCCTTCGCGCATCAGCCGGTGCAGGGCGCCGGCGTCCATGTAGGCGTTGAGGCCGATCAGCTCGTTGGCGACGCCGGCTACGCGCACCTTGCGCACCGGTCGCCCCTGCTCGAGCACCTCGATCTGCAACTCGTCGCCCGCCTTGACGCCGAGGATCTCGGCGAGCTTCGCGGTCAACACCGCACCCTCGCGCGGTACCGGCACGACGCCGCCGTCGGCGTCGAGGATGCGGCGCAGCTCGCTGCCCGCTTCGAGTCCGAAGAGCACCACGCGGCGCTGGCTGTGCTCGTAGCGCAGGCGCGCCGGAACCACGCGAAACGGTTCGGCGCGCGACACCCCCGGCAACGCCCACAACTCGTAGCGGGTGCGCGCGGGGCGCGGATCGTGGAACAGCACCGTCACGTCCTCGCGCTGCACGCCGCGGAATTGGAAGGTGCCGAGGTAGTCGATCGCGTCGACGAAGTAGTAGCCGACGATCAGGATCGCGACGGCGAGCGCCATGCCGAACACCGAGAGCGCCGCGCGCGCCGGCCGGCGCGTGAGATTGCGCCAGATCATCCGCAGCGACGCGGGCAGCACGCGCGCGAGTCCGGTGCGCTCGAGGCCGCCGGCGCGAAAGTTCGCGGGCGACTCGGGTCGCATCGCCTCGGCGGGCGGCAGCGCGATGACGCGCCGCACCGCGGACAGCGCACCCGCAAACGCGGCGGCGCCGGAGACGCCGACGCCGATCGCGACGACCGTCGCGCCCGGCGCGTAGCGCAGCAGCGGGAAGCGATAGAACTCGCCGTACATGCGATTGATCTCGGAGGCCCACCACAGGCCCAGCAGCGCGCCGAGCACGGAGCCGGCGAGCACGCACACGAGCGCCAGCTCGAGGTAGTGCATGCCGACATCGAACGACGAGTACCCGAACGCCTTCAGCACCGCGATCTGCTCGCGCTGCGTCGCCACCAGGCGGGCCAGCACGATGTGCAGCAGGAAGGCAGCCACGCCCAAGAAAATTGCCGGCATGATCGTGCCGAAGACCCGATTCTGGCGGATCTCGTCCGACAGGAAACTGTGTGAGATCTGGTCCTTGCGGCCATAGGCGCCGAGGCCGCCGTAGCGGTCGAGCAGGCGGTCGGCGCGGTCGATCACGTCGAGCTCGCGGGCGCCCGGGGCGAGCTGCAGCGAGACGTCGTTGAAGGCGCCGTCGAGATCGAAGGCGGGCCCCAGCGCGTCGCGATTCATCCACAGCACGCCGAAGCGCTTGTTGTCGGGAAACAGGTTCGTGCCCTGGATCTCGTAGACGTACTCGGGCGAGATGCCAATCCCGACGATGCGCAGCGACTGCCAACGGCCGCGCAGCACGGCGCCGAGGCGATCGCCCACTTCGAGTCGGTTGGCGTCGGCGAAGGCCTCGCTCGCGATCACCTCGTCGGGACGGCCGGGCTCGATCCAGCGACCGCGACGCAGATGGATGTCGTTCAGGATCGGCGCCCGGATCGCGGGGATCGACACCAGCCGCCCGGTCGCGGGTTCGGCGAGGCCCGGGACGTCGAGCGTCACCTGCGCGACGATGCGCGTCTCGACCGCGGCAACGCCGGGAAGCGCGGCCAGCGCCGTGCGCAGCGACTCCGGCGCCCGCTCGAGCGCGACGAAGACATCGGCGAAGCGGTACGCGGCGTAGTAGCCGGCCTGCGACTCGCGCAGCGATTCGTAGCCGACGCGCGAGGTCACGACGGTCGCGACGCCGCAGGCCACGACCAGTGCGATCGCCACCGCCTGGCCGCGCAGGTGCCAGATATCGCGGATCAGCTTGAGGTCGAGCGCCCTCACCAGATCAGTTCCGCCGGCGGCCGCCGGCGTTCGTTGCGCTGCACCTCGGCCACGCGCCCGCTGCGCATGCGGATCACGCGATCGGCCATGCCCGCGATCGCGGCGTTGTGGGTGATCACGGCGGTCGTCGTGCCGAGTTCGCGATTGGTTCGCTCGAGCACCTCGAGCACGCGTACGCCGGTCTCGAAGTCGAGCGCGCCGGTCGGTTCGTCGCAGAGCAGCACGTCCGGGCGCTTGGCAATCGCGCGCGCGATCGCGACGCGCTGCTGCTCGCCGCCCGAGAGCTGCGCCGGAAAGTGGTCGACGCGGTCGCTGAGTCCCACGCGCGCGAGCGCCTCGGCGGGATCGAGCGGGTGCGGCGCGATCTCCGTCACCAGCGCCACGTTCTCGCGCGCGGTGAGGCTCGGGATCAGGTTGTAGAACTGGAACACGAAGCCGACGTGCTCGCGGCGGAAGGCGGTGAGCGCGCGTTCGTCGTCCACACCCAGGTCGTGGCCGAGGAAGGAAACCCGTCCGGAGGTCGGGACGTCGAGTCCGCCGAGGATGTTGAGCAGCGTGGACTTGCCGCTCCCCGAGGGCCCGAGCAGCACCACGAACTCGCTGCGGTAGAGATCGAGATCCACGTCGCGCAGCGCGTGCACTTCGATCTCGCCGACGCGATACACCTTCGAGACGCCGCGCGCGCAGAATACGACTTCGGCCAAGACTCGAACCTCGCGGATCGGAGTACGGCGCCCCGGATCCGCCGCCGAGGTTGCGTCTTGGCTGGCCCTGCTCGCAACCCGTACGACCCTCGGCCGCGCAGCGCGATCCGGAGTCTCGCGCCGCTCCGAGTCGCGGGCTATAGAGCGCAAGCGATCGCCTGGTGAAGCAACGGGAGGCGGACATGAACCTGGTATGGGCCTTCAACCCGTTCGACGACAATCGGAAACTGCAGCAGAAGGCTCTCGTCACGGCGAAGGCCCTGCTCGGCGCCCGCGATCAACTCGAGGCGGTGTATGTCGCCTCGCCCAACGAGATCGCACTCTCGGCCGCCTTCGACGTCCCCGTGGAGCTGCGATTCTCCGAATATCCGAAGGGGCTGGTCGAGAAGGCCGTCCGGAAGCTGGGCTCCAAACAGGTCCGCGCCACCGTTCTTCCCCAGCGCGAGCTGTCGCTGACGGCGTCGGCGCGGCTGCTCGCCGCCCATCTCGTGCAGAGCAAGGCGGAGCTCGCGCTCGTCGCGTCGCACGCCCGCAAGGGGGTTTCCCGGCTCGTTCTCGGCAGCTTCGCCGAGGCCCTCGTGCATGCCGCGAAGACGGATCTGCTGGTCTTCCACGAGGCAAGCCGCGTCCTGAAGCAGGAGCCCAAGATCCTGCTGTTTGCGCATGATCTCTCCGAGCAGGGAGACCGCGGCTTCGAGAAGGCGCTCCGCTATGCGAAGAAATGGAAGTGCGCGCTCCACGTCATCCATGTCCCGGCGCCGTCCTATGGTCTGCATTTCGACGACCAGGACAAGCGGGTGGAGGCCTACCGGAAGGACGTGGGAGCGAAGATCCGGCGGATCGAAGCCGCGCTGAAACGCGCGCGAGTCGGGGGATCCGTGGTGATCGACGCGCAGTGGGCCCCGATCTCGGAGCTGATTCTCGCGCGCGTCGAGCAAGTTCACGCCGACCTTCTTCTCGTGCTCGCGAAGTCCGGACGCCTCGCCGGCTTCATGGGTGGCAGCGTGACGAGGCAACTGCTGCGCGCGTCCGTGGCCCCGGTGCTGGTCCTGAAGCTCGGCTGAGCGCGGTGAAAGTGCGAAGGCGCGCATCGTCAAGCTGCTCACACGCCTCTGCCGTCCGACCCTGTTCGAATCGATCAGTGCGACTGTTGACGACAAGGGCTTCGGTTGAGTTCAGCAACTCGATGTCCGCCACCGGGCGTGCCCAGAGACCCGACCGTAACTGATTGAAAGGGGAAACCGGACATTTCTACTTTGGAGAAAACCGGACATCTGTACTTCGGGCCGACAAAATCTGCGCAGGGAGCCCGCTTCTTTCTCCTAGGCGTCTTGGAGGCCCCCGCCGAGCTGCTCGCTCGCCACGTGGAGCCCGTCGGAGGCGGACACGTAGAAGTGTCGAAGTCCGAGGTCGTCCTCGAAGACGTCGATGGAATTAGGCACATCGCCCACATCGGTGGGATCCAGGTCCGACTCGCGCACGATGCTCTGGGTGCCGGTGCGGCCGTCGATGCGGACCAGCCGATCGGTGGCGAAATCCACCACGTACAGATCGCCGTCCGGCGCGGCGACGATGTCCCACGGTCTCACGAGGAGGTTCGCTCCGCCGGGCGGCGGGCCGAAGGTCTCGACGGCGCCTGTGGAATCGACACGCACCACGCGGGCGCCCGCTGGGTCCGTGATCATCAGGCTCGCCCAGACGACGCTCGCGCATGCCAGCGCAGCCGTGACTGCCGCGGCCGTCCCGAACGCGTGCAAGACCTTCCACATGTGTCGCTCCCGGTGGTAGGCGTCCTCACGGGACGGGCGCGAGAGGAATACCGCCGTTAACGCCATCCTGAAGCGGACCCGCGATGAGGCGCGGAAGTCGCGTGGCCGCTGACCCTGGGTCGCGGTGGACGTGATCCGGGCCGACTCGGTAAAGGGGATGCCGCGCCGTCACTGTCGGTCAGCCCTCTCCACCGAGTCCGCCAGCGCGCGCAGGAGCTTGCCGCCGTCGCCTTTCCAGGCGCTGCCGTGCATGCAGGCGAGGGTGGTCGGCGCTGCCGCCGCGAGACGCTCCAGGGTCGCGCGGGTGGCGGGGGAGTGCGCGTAGTAATCCATCTGCGCCCGGAACACCTCGCTCGGGCCGAGGATGTCCTTCTCGGTGACGGGCGGAGTGTCGGCGCCGCCATGGGTGAAGAGATCGCCGCACAGCATCGTGCGGGTGTGCTCCTCGAAGAGCATGCCGCACTCCCAGGCGTGGGGAACGTGGGGCGTGTCGAACCAGCGCACGCGACGTTCGCCCAGGGAGAGGGTCTCGCCCTCGGCCAGCGCGCGTGGCGGCCTGTCGGCGACGTCACCGACCGAGACCATGGCAGCGACCTGGCCGCAGAGCGGGACGGCGGTCGGCGCCACCGCGAGGAAGTCGTTGAGGGCGCCGCACTCGTCGGCCTCGAAGTGCGACAGGCCGACGTAGCGCAGGCGCTCGACCGGCATCACCCGGCCGATCGCCTCCCGGGTGAGCGGGAAGAGTCGCCGCGGCCCGGTGTGAAAGAGCAGCGGCGCCTCGTCCACCAGCAGGTACTGGTTGAAGCTGAATCCACCCGGTATGTCCTGCACGGGGGTGCTGATGCGATAGATGCCGCTGGCAACCTCGTCGATTCGCGTGCCTGATGCAGTGTTGGTGATCATGCGGGCCTCCTCTTCGTCGGTTGTGTCGCGGAAGTAGTGCAACGACCCCGCCCAGCGTTACACACAATGACTGAGAAAGCGCCAGCGCGCTAGACTGGCGCCGTGAAACAGGATGATGTCACTTCCTCCGAAGGCGCTCCCTCGGATGCCGACCTGGCCCGGGTCATCGGGTTGGTGCCGCCGGGCGGCGTGGACTCCGCGCGCGGCGAGTTTGTCTTCATCGAGCCGATCGACGCGTTGCGCGAGCTGGGAGTGGCCACCGCCCGCATCCGGCTCGTGGCCGTCGAAGACGGCGGCGACCGCATGCTCGGCGAGTACAACTTCAACCACACGCCGCACTCGCAGCCGTGAACCGGCTCCGCCGGCTTCGAGCCCTGAACCAGGGTCGCACCGGCCCTCGCGGGCCACGCGCCCGCGCAGATCGATCAACCCACACCCGCAACGCGGCGCCCTGAACCGCGCGTATCGCCCCACCGCGCCTTGGCGACGACCCTCGTGCGCCCCGCCGGTGGCAGCGCGCCGCTCGACGGCGCCGTCGACCGCTTCTTTCCCCAGCTGTTGGCTCTCGCGCTGAGCCGTGTGTCGGCGCAAAGTACAGATGTCCGGTTTTCTCCAAAGTAGAAATGTCCGCTTTCCTCTTTTCCATCCGTCAGGGTCGAGGCTCTGAGGACGAGCCCATTGCGGTCCGCCGCTGCGTTCCGGCGCGCAGCAGGCGCGCCTTGCGCAGGGTCGTGGACGGCTTGGCGAGCTTCGCTTCGGTGCGGATCAGCTCCGTGATGCGCACGGCGTAGGTGTCCTCGGCCTCGACATACTGCTGGAAGGTCCAGAAGCGGCGCGGGTCGCTCGGGTCGACGTCGGTGGCGAAGTATTGGCCCCAGAAGTTGCCGATCACGGGGATGGTCCGCTCGTAGTCGGCGAGGCCCGCCTGGAGGAGCAGGGGTCGCCGAAGCTGGTGACACCGCCGACGGTCTCTCCGACGGCGGCGCAGGCTCCCACGTAGTCCGTCTCACTCGAGCCGTTCATGCCGATCACGACTTGATCGAACTCGTTCACAGCGATCGACGGGAAATAGAGATCGAGGGTCGGGTCGGTCACCTCGCCGGACTGGAGAAGGATGTCCGTCGCAGCGTCGATCGCGTACCAACGCACCGCCAGCCGATCGTCCCCCGTCGTCGTCTGCGTAGCCCAGATCGAGCCGCCGAGCTGCACCGCATTCCCGCTGATCGTGACGGAGCCGGCGTAGATGTCTGCCTTGGGTCCCGGCTGCGCGGCGAGGAAGGGCGACGGCTCGGTGGCGGGGACCTCGATGGACGTCAACGGAGCGAGAACGGGCGACCCGATCGAGCCGCCGATCTCGGTCGACTGGAGGAAGCCGAAGAAGGCGTAGCGACCTGCTTCGGCGTCATACCGGTCGACGCCGACGATCTCGCGCAGTTCGGCGAACGAGACGCAGCGTTCGGCGGCGCGGCCTTCGTGCAGACCTGCGAGCGCGTCGCGCATCAACGCCTCTGCGCTGCGAGCCTTCTCAATCCCTCGATCGCGTCGACGAAGCCGATCGAGAGGTCCTCGACGTTGGGAACCATCTCTTTGCACGCCATCGCCCCGAAGCACAGCCGGTCCATCGTGCTCAGCACCGTGAGGTTGAGGCCCGAGCCCTGCTGCACGGGGCCGAGCGGGTAGACCCGGACCACCTTGGCGGCGCCAAAGTAGAGGGGAACGGCCGGCCCGGGCAGGTTCGAGATCACGAGGTTCCAGAGGAATGGGAGCTGGTCGGCGACGTGGGTGGACGAGTAGAGCTCCATCACATGGGTGAGGAGCCACGGCACCGTGATGTTCGTGAGGACATCGGTGAACTGCTGAAACACATCACCGCCGGCCTGACCGTGCTCCGCCTTCGCCCGCCGCGTCTCGGCGCGGATCGCCATCAGTCGCTCGACCGGGTCGGCGATCTGGACCGGCAGATGCGCGAGGATCATGGAGACCCGGTTGCCGGCGTCCTCCTGGCCCTCGCTCCGCACGGCGACGGGCACGCTGACCACGAGTGGTCGCTCGGGAAGGCCGCCGTGGGCGAGCAGCCACGACCGCAATGCGTCGCAGCTCGCTGCGAGCACCACGTCGTTGATCGTCGTGCCGAATGCACGCTTGATGATCTTGAGGTCGTCGAAGGCAACGTCGGCGAGCGCTACCGATCGGTGTTGCGTGAGCGCGCCGTTGAAGGGCGTCGCTGGGGCTTCGAAGAGGCTGGCGGGATTGCCCCGACTGCCGCGGTGTCCCAGGGCCGCCTGGCCGATCCTCGTGGCGACTTCGCCGATCGCCCGGATCGCGTGGAGAGGCTTCGTCGCGAGCGAGCGTGCGGTGTCGGCCGCGAACCACGCGAGCGACGGCTCCCGGTCGGACGCCCACGCCTCCCCCGGCGGCGGCACCGTGCGGCCTTCGGGTGTGGGGTCGAAGAGGCAGCCGAGCAGGCGCGCCACGACCTGACCGCCGTCCATGGCGGCGTGGTGGACCTTGGCCACGATGGCGATCCTGCTGCCCTCGACCCCTTCGACGAGCAACACCTCCCACAGCGGCTTCGACCGCTCCAGGAGACGGCCCGCAAAGTCGCCCACGAACTCCGCGAGTTCGCGCATGCTCCCGGGGGAGGGGATCGCGGCGCGACGCAGATGATTGTCGAGGTCGAAGGCGGGGTCCTCGATCCAATGCGGGTCGCCGATCTGGAGAGGGCCCTGGACGAGGCGGCGCCGAAGCGGCGCGAGCAAGTGCATCCGCTCCTCGAACACGCGTCGCATCACCTGGAACGGTGGCTCGTCAGGCGACGGCTCCAAGATGACGACACCCAGGGTGTGCATGGGCATCTCCCGCGTCTCCGCATAGAGCATCCCGGCGTCCAGGCTTGTCACGCGGCGCATCGCGATCCTTCTACGCCGGCACGCCCGACGTGGGGAGGGGCCAGCGTCCTGAGAACGACGGTTCCGAACAAATCAGTGTACCGCCATGGCGTCGCGGGCGGCAGATCCGGTGACTCTTCCGGGGAAACACGCGCCCTGACCACGCAGCGAAGGCTTCGAGCCGGTCAGGATCTGAGCCTGAGGGCCAGCTTCAGGAGCGGATCGGCCACACGTGCCGGTAGCAGGCTGAGCGCGGCCCGCTGGAGATCGGGCTTCACCGAGTATGCTGGCCGCGGGTGCCGGGTCGTGAGCGCCCTGTGGACGACCTCGGCGAGCAGGGCGGGGTCATGGGCCTTCGCCTGCTCCTTCAGGGCCAGACGCTTGATCCGGTTCAGCATGTCCTTGAAGTATGTCGAGGTCTCCGCGGCCCGGGTGAAGGCCGGCTCGATCCCGGTGACCATGGCCGTCCGGAAGGGCCCAGGCTGGATCTTGATGACCGGCACGTCGAGGAACATGAGCTCTCTGCGCAGCGAGTCGGAGTAGGCCTCGATGGCGTGCTTGCTCATGGCGTAGGCACCGTTGAAGGGCATCCCGCTCTGCCAACCCGTCTCCGAGCTGATGTTGACGATGCGCCCCTTGCGGGCGAGCACGAGTGGAAAGAACGCCTGATTGACCCGGACCGTCCCCATCACGTTCACATCGAGCACGCGGCGGATCGTCTCGCTCTCGATCTCGATGACGGAGCCCACCGCGAGGATGCCCGCGAAGTTCACGATCCCGTCGAGGCCGTCGCACACCCCGGCCACGACTCCGCGGGCGGCCTCGACGCTCGCCGGGTCGGTCACGTCGAGATGGACCGCCGTGACGTTCGGCTCCTCGGCGATTCCGCGGAGGGCCGTCTTGTCGGAGTCGGCCGCGAAGACCTGCCAGCTCCGCTCCGCGAGGTAGCGCGCGGCGCTGGCGCCGAGTCCCCCCGCGCCTCCCGTGACGAAGACGGTCTTCTCCTTCATGAATGCCCCCCGACCGGTCGTCGTTGCCAAGTGATGGCATCGCGGGAGGATCGGGCACCTCAGCCTCTCGTGCCCATCGCAGCGCCGCGTCGCCTGCGCGCGAGTCCGAGCAGCGCGATTGCCGCTGCGGACGCGCCGCCGGCCGGCTCGGGAACGCTGAAGGACGTGGTGGTCTCGAGGTTCGCGCCACGTCCGTACTGGAACTCGAAGGCGGGTTCGGTGCCCTGATCGAAGTTGCGCACCTCGAGCGAGCCGGCTCCGGCGCCGGCGATCAGCCGATAGCTTCCGTCCGCGAGCGGAGTCGGCGCGCCGTCGAAGAAGTCGGCGAAATCGAGCTGGCCCGACGGGAGCGGGGGCGGGCCGATGACCATCGCCTCGATCTCGGTTACCAGGCCGAGCGTCGCTGCGTCCTCGATCATGAAGAGCAGGAAGGCGCAGTTCGTGCAGTCGTTCTCGTAGGCCAGGCCCGGCGTCGAGGTCACGTTCATCGCGCCGTTCGCCGGATTGGTGACGGTGACGATGCCGTCGGGCTCCTGCGGATCGAACGGCAGCGTGGCGGTGAGCACGCCGCCATTCACCGAGAGCGACCAGCTCCCGGCCGGATAGTCCGCGAGCAAAGCCGCGAGGGCGCCGAGACGACGAGCAGTTAGACCGACGCCGCGCGCTTCACGCTGCCTCCCGCACGCGCCGTACCAGCCCGGTGTCGCACTCACCTTCATCGAGGATGGGAGCGACGACGGCGAACGACGGCTCTTGCAGGCGCGGGAGCGATGTCACGGGCGCACTTTACACCGCAACCCTGCTGGTAGGAGAGGTTTCCGATGT
>JAGSPS010000438.1 GCA_018262315.1 Deltaproteobacteria bacterium
AGCCTCGTTCGCGGACGGAGGGACAGTCCCCTTCGTCCTCGATGTCACTCGTCGTTTGCCGCAATCACTTTGCCGCCGGCGTCGTCTCGAACGGGAAGACGCGATTCCAGTCTTTCTTGATGTCGACGACGGTCCAGCGCTTCGCGGCGGCCAGGGCGAGTGCGCTGTCGAGTTGGCCGACCGCGGACGGATGATCGTAGGCCCACTCGCGCTCGGCGTCGGTATGGTGAACCAGGCCCAGGAAGCGCGAGCCGCGGCCCGCGGCAGTCCACGCGAGCAGCTGCTGATCGCCGTCGGAGTTGCCGAACGCGAAGACCGGGCGGCGTCCGATGAACTCGTTGATCGCGACCGGCTTGCCCGCCTTGTCGTCGATCAAGTCGATCGCCGGCTCGCGCACGATCACGGGCTCGCCGTCGCGCAGCTCGAACTTCGTCTCGATCGTGCTGCCGACCACCTGTTCGGGCGGGATGCCGTAGACCTTCTCCGAGAACACGCGCATGAACTCGACGCCGCCGCCGGAGACGATGTAGGTCTTGAAACCGCTCGCGCGCAGGTACGCCAGCAGTTCCAGCATCGGCTGGTAGACCATCTCCGTGTACGGGCGATCGAAGCGCGGGTGCTTCGCGGTGGCGAGCCAATCCGCGACGATCTTCGCGAATTCGTCGGTCGTGATGCCCGCGTGCGTCACCATGACCATCTCGGCGATTGCCTTGTCGCCGCCGCCGAGTGCGCTCTTGATGTCGCTGGCGAGGATGCTCGCGAAGGGCTCCGTCGTCTTCCAGCGCGGATTCTGGGGCGCGAGCGCGCGGACCCGGTCGAACGCGAAGGCGAGCTGGAAGTAGACCGGCTGCTCGGCCCAGAGCGTGCCGTCGTTGTCGAAGACGGCGATGCGCTCGGCCGGCGCGATGAAACCGGGCCCACCGGCGCGTGTGGCGGCCGCGACGAACCCGACGATCGCCTGCTTCGCCGCGCCGTCATTCCACGCGAACGCTTCAGTCCGACGCGTGCTCCGCGACGTGCCAGCCGAGCGCCTCGAATTCCTTCTTCGCGCGCGGCGACATGCGGCCGGTGAGTAGCACGGTGCGCTGCTTTGCTTCGAGATCGCTGCGGTTGGCGAAGCGCGCGAGCCGCTCGGTCCACGAGACGTAGTCCACCGCGGCCGGCACGACGAGCCTGCCGTCTCTGCGTTTGGCGAAGACGGTGCCGACTGCGTGGATCTCGGCGATCGGTTTTTCCGCGTGCTGCTTCGCGAGCATCCGAACGCCGCGCACCAGGAAGAGCGCCTGATCGGTCGTCTTGGCGGTGCCGGCGAGCGCCACGACCGCGGGCCGGCCCGTGACACCGTCGAGGTTCCCGAGCTGCTCGGCCAGCTCGGTCTGCGCACTCAGCGTGAAACCCGCTGCGGCCTGCAGAGCGCGGATCTGCGCGTCCTTGGCGCCGATCGCGCGCAGCGCGTTCTCGTTGCGCACGACGAGGTCGCCGCGCGGCGTGTCGTAGACGAGATCGCGCGTCACGCTCGTGCTGCTGATCACGAGCGACGCGGGGACTGCGACGGAGATCAGCGTGTTGAGCCCGACGCGACCGTAGAACGCGACCTTCGCGAACTCGTCGAGTTTCTTCGCGAGGGCCGCGTTGGTCGTGTAGGGATCGACGCCGAGCTGCTTGGCCAGCTTGCGCCGCTCCTGCTCGTAGCCGAGCGCATCCGTTGCGACCTGGCCGGTGCTCTTCGCGACCTGCTCGCTGCGCTCCGAGCCCGACTTGCTCTCGTCGGTCGCGGCGTCGTAGAGGCGTTCGCTGCCGGAGCCGACGCGGTCGAAGAAGCGCGAGAGCCCACTCGGGATGCCCTTCGCCGTGTCCACGGGGTGCTGCACCATCTGCGCTGCGGCCTTCACGGGTCGCTTGGCGGCGTCGGCCAGCGCCTTCGTGAAGGTCGCGGTCTTGCTGGCCTTGCCGAGTTCGCGCAGCGCGGGCAACTCCGAGACGCGCAGCGCGAGCGTCTGGACGCCGTGCACCTCGGTGGTTCCGACATCGGCTTGCAGCGTGAACAGCGCGGTGAGGCCGTCGGTCGGGACGCGATCGGCGATGCGGAAGCCGTCGCCCTTCACCAGATCCGGCGGCGCGGCATCGGCTGCGCGCAGCACGGGCGGCTTCTCGTAGCCGCCGCCCTGCGACTGCGCGGCGTTCGCTCCGGCGAACACGATCAGGATCGACAGCAGAATCGCTCGGATCACGAAGCCTCCCGGTCGTTCGAAATCTCGCTGCGCTCGTGCGCTGCGCATCACTCGGCGGCGGCCATCGGCTCATCTTCCGGATCCGGAACGCGCTTCCACGTCTCGTCCGGGTCGAAGAGCTTGATGGCCTGCGCCAGCGCCGCGGTCTTCGGTCCGAGATCCTTCTCGAAGACGACGCCGTCCTGGTTCACCAGGAAGGTCATCACGCCTGAGTTGCCGTAGCTCGCCGGCGCGGCGACCAGCGCGAAGCCACCGAGCAGTTTGCCGTGCGCGAGATAGCTGTAGGCCCCGCCGGTCGCGTGCGGGCCCTGGCCGTCGAGGATTCGGTATTGGTAGCCGTGATAGGGAGTCGGCTCGCCG
>JAGSPS010000247.1 GCA_018262315.1 Deltaproteobacteria bacterium
GATCGTCGACCGCACGCGTCACCGCCAGGTGCGCCATCTGCTCGATCACCCGAACCTCCAGGGTCCCGTGATCCTGCTCGGCGACATGAACATGTGGCGCACCAACGACAAGGCCACCAAGGCGCTCGAAGCCGAGCTGCCGGCGTACTCCGAGATCGACTGGCCCGCCAGTTTCCCCGCGGCGCGTCCGGTGCTCGCGCTCGATCGCATCTATGCGCGCGGCGCGAAGGTGCTCGAGGTGCGCGCGCACCAGAGTCCCGCCGCGCGGCGCGCGTCGGATCATCTCCCGGTAGTGGCGCGGGTTTCGCTGCTCTGATCCGCTCGGAACTTCAACTCGCCTGACCGAGCAGCACCACTTCGCCGCGCGGCTTGGTCCCGAGGTCTTCATCGGGTTCCAGCGAAATACCGGCGCGGATCACGTGGCCGACGTCGTGGGGCACGGGCGCGAGGAAGGTGGCCTCGCCGTGCGCGTCCGGATGGAAGGTGCCGACGCCGACCACACCGCCGTCTTCGGTGAAGAGCCACACGGCGTAGGTGCTGCGCGGATCGGACGCGAAGCCCTGCGCGTGCAGGTAGCAGTACCAGTGCTTCCAGTCCCAGAAGACGCGACCGTGTGCGCCGCGCAGAGCCTTGGTGCCGGCCAGCGCGAGCGACTGCATCTGCTCGGAACGCAGCACCATGATCGCCTTGCCGGCGAGCACCAGGTCCGATTCGAGCGACCGGTGGCGGGCCTCGAGGTCGGCGATCTCGGTTTGCGCCTCGGCTTCCAGGTCGCGCAGGGCTGCGAGTTCGGCGTTCGCCTGCGAGAGTTCTCCACGGACCGAGGCGACCTGCTCGCGCAGTGCCGCCTCTCGTTCCACGTGCGCTCGAAACGTCAGCGCGGCCGCGGCGCCGGCCGCGAGGATTCCCGCGAGCCCGGCCGCGATCGCGGAACGCGCCAGCGCGTTGCGGAAACCGCGACGCGTCGGCATCGAGATCCGCGTCGGCGGCGCTGCACGGCGCGCGACGCGCGCGACCAGCCGTTCGCGCACCGCGGGCGAGGGCGCGACCGGCGGCTGACACGCCGCGAGCCGAGCCACTTCGAGTTCCGCACGCGCGAGCCGTTCCTTCACTCCGGGCACTGGAGGCGCGATCCACTCCTCGACTTCGTCGCTCTCGGGCGCCTCGAGCGCACCGGCCACGTAGAGGAAGAGCGCGTCGTCGCGGTCGCTGTCCTTCACGAGTCGCGCAGGCCGGGTTCGTCGATCGATCGCAGCACCTTGCGGAGCGTGAGCAGCCCCTGTCGGATGCGCGTCTTCACGGTGCCGAGCGGATCGCCGAGCTGCTCGGATATTTCGCGATGGGAGAGCCCTTCGAAGAAGTTCATCTCGACGGCGCGGCGGTGTGGCGCGGGCAGTTCTTCGAGCGCGCGGCCGATCGCGATGCGCCGCTGACCCGCCGCGGCGTCTTCGAACGGATTGGCGCCGCTGCTGCCCGCTGCCGCGAGCGCGTCGCGATCGGTGTCGCTCGCTTCGAGCCAGACGCCGGCGCGGCGCTTGCGGAAGCGCAATCGGTCGAGCGCGCGGCTGCGCGCGAGCGTCATCAGATAGGTGAACGGACTCGAGCGCGACGCGTCGTAGCGATCGCGTCGCGCCCAGATCTCCCAGAACACTTCTTCGAGCAGATCTTCCGCTTCGGCGCGGTCGCGCACGATTCGCAGGCAGGTGGCGAAGACGATCGCCGCGTAGCGCTCGTAGAGGCTCTCGAACGCGCCGACCTCCGTGCGGGCGATCGCACCCATCAGCTCGGCGTCGTCGGGAGCGGGGAGGGTCACGTGCTGTACCAGTTCCGAGTCCAGAACTAGTCTAACCCAGGGCACCCCCGTGCGTCCCCATCCCATTGCGGAGGGCGCGCAGGCCGTGGTCATCGCTTTTCCTGCACGTCGTCGTCCCTCGATTCCGCCGAGACTACGTCGGGCGGCGCGTGTTGGATCGCGCCGGCGGATCGCGGGGCGCACCGGCGAGGACCCCCTCGGAGAGGTCTGCAGGCGCCACTTTGTGGGGAGGGCGAGAACGGAACGCTCGGACGGCTCGCCGAGTCAGTCCGGATCCCCGGTCCGCACGACGTCGCCCTGCACGCGCCAGCCTTCCTGGCCGTAGAGGAACGGCACGAAGACCCACCAGTGCTCGACGTCTACGTCGACCAGCACGTTGCCGCCGCCGCGCTTCAGTGCCGCGTCGACGGCGTCCTGCAAGGTCGGCGAATGCGTGTTGGTGGGAATCCAGAAGATCGTGTGCGTCCTGACCTCGGCTGCGACGTCGGGCACGCGCCGCGCGCCTTCGAGCTGGTAGCCGAGGGACGGGACGCGCTCGGTCGAGAGCGCTTCGAAGTGGCTGTGCGTCGCGCAGCCGGCCGAGCAGGCGAGCAGCGCAGCCAGCGCCACGCGGATCGGCGCGCGCATCAGTTCGGCTCCGGCAGGTCGATCACGCTGCCGCGCACGGTCAGCGTCTCGACGCCGACCAGGCACCACCACTTGGTGGTGCGCACGCGGGCGCGCGTCAGCAGGTCGCCGTGACCGCGCGTGATTGCGTCCTCGACGGCTGCTTCGAGGTCCGGACCGGCGAAGGTCGGGATGAAGAGCACGCTGGTCACGGCCGTGTGGCTGCCCTGGATGTCGCGTACGACGGGAAGCTGCTCGAGGTCGAGTTCGCGGATGGTGCGTGTGTCGAGCGAGACGGCGCGTGTCGAGGCCAACGTGAGATAGCCCTCGTCGGTCGCGCAGCCGAAGAGCGCTGCGACCAGCGCGAGCGCGCTGCATTGCCAGCCGCGAGTGCTGCGCCGTGTGTTTCGCATCTCTCCCCCCCGCCCAAAGCGCGCGCAGTCTAGCCCGACAGGCTCGTCACGGCGCGATCGCGAAGCGGACCGTGACCGACGCGGAGAGATCGAGTTGGCCGGGCGCGACGGGCGGCGCAGCGGCCGCTTCCGCCATCATGCGCCCGTACGCGACGGGGACAGGACCGCCGCCGCCCACTTCGTCGATCTGGATCACGCGACCGAGCGCGACGCCCGCCGCGCCTGCATACAGCTCGGCCTTGCGGCGTGCGTCTGCGATCGCCTTGCGGCGCGCTTCGTCGAGCAGCGGCGCGGGCTCGGTGATGCCGAACGAGATGCCGCCGAGTTCATTCGCGCCGGCGCCGACCAGCGCGTCGAGCACGGCGCCCACCTTGTCCACGCCGTGGACTTCCACCTGCACCTGGTTCGCCGCGCGATAGCCGATGATCGCCGGCATGCCGCGGCCGCGCGTCTGCCCCTCGGCGTAGAGAGGGCTCACGTCGAAGCGACGGGTCTGCACGTGCTTGCGTTCGATGCCGGCGCTGTCGAGTGCGCCCAGCACCTTCTGCATCGCCGCGCTGTTCGCCGCTACCGCGTCGGCCGCGCGCGGCGACTCGGTGACGACGCCCGCCGAGACGTTCGCCATGTCCGGCGGCGCGGAAACCTCGCCCGTCCCAGAAACGGTGACGGACGGCGGCCCGGCGTCGTTCGCGAGAGCGGGGCCCGCGATGGCCAGCGCTGCGAAGCAGAGCGTGCGGAGCATCGGGGTCAAGGACGGTTCCTCCCGGCGCATGAAACCGCAGGCGCCCGCTTTCGTCACGCAGCGAAGCTTGCCAGCGTGCGGAGTGACGGGGAGAATCGACGGCATGGTGAATCGCGCCGCGAAGCTCGCGGCCACCGCCGTCGGGTTCGCGCTGTGCGCGGCACTCGCGGGTTGCGCGGACCTCGAGGCGCGGCGCTTCTATCGCGCCGGCACCGACGCCCTCGATCGCGGCGAGTCGCAGCGCGCGGTCGCCGAACTGGAGCACGCCGCGGCGCTCGCGCCCGAGATCTCCGCGATCCAGAATCATCTCGGCATCGCGTACGAAGACGCCGGGCGATCCGAGGACGCGCTGCTCGCCTATGAGCGAGCGGTCGCGCTCGACTGCGACAATCGCGCCGCCGAATCGAACTTGCGCGAGCTGCGCGCGCGTCGAGCCGATGATCTCCGCTCGTCGCCGGACGGCGACGAAGTTCATGATGCCCGCTCGTCGCCGGACGGCGACGAAGTTCATGATGCCCGCTCGTCGCCGGACGGCGACGAGCCGAACACGGGTCAGGGGGCGCGGTGAGCGGCGAACGGGGAGGGGACGACGAGCGGGGGGAGCGGCCGCGGCTTTCGTGGAGTGAGCTCGACAAGCGCCGGGGCAAGGCGCGCAGCCCCGCGAGCGAGCGCCGCCCGCGCGGGGCGGCTGCCGAGGCGCGGGCTGCCGCCGCCACGCAGTCCTATCTGAAGAAGCTCGACCAGCAGCTATTCGCGAAGGGCGCCAAGAATGCGACGCCCGGGGCGAAGCTGGCTGATGCCGTGCGCGACGCGCTCGGGACGCCCGGCCTCGACGACGCGTGTCGCGCCTATCTCGCGGCGGTCGGCGCGCCGGCGACGCCCCCGCTGTTCGCAGCGTTTCTCGACGCGCGCGATCGCGAGCTGCGCGTGGCGGCGCTCGCGGCGCTCGCGGAGGCGGTCGCGGCAGGCGGCGTCGCGCTCACGGCGGGGCTGCGTTCGCAACTCCGTGTACTGGCCGAAGGCGCCGACGACGAGCTGGCCGAGCGCGCCGAGGAAATCCTCGCGACCTGATCGATCGCGTGGCTAGACTCGATCCATGTCGCACGAGATCGAGCGCATGGCGCTCTCCCGCTATCTCGACGATCGCCACCTGAAGCGGACCAGACAGCGCGAAGCGATCCTCGAGGTGTTCCTCGAGGTCACGGGTCACATCTCGAGCGAAGAGCTGGTTCAGCGCGTCCGGGCGCGCCATCCGCACATCGGCTTCACCACCGTCTACCGCACCATGAAGATCTTCTGCGAGGCGGGTCTCGCGATCGAGCGAAGCTTCGAGGACGGCGTCACCCGCTTCGAGATTCCTCACGAGCACCACGACCACCTGGTCTGCGTGCGCTGCGGTCGGATCGTCGAGTTCGAGTGCTCGATGATCGAGTCGGCGCAAGACCGGATTGCGGGCGAGTACGGCTTCCGGCTGCTCCGGCACCGGCACGAACTCTACGGGCACTGCCGGGACTGCCAGGAAGAGTGAGTTCGCGGC
>JAGSPS010000248.1 GCA_018262315.1 Deltaproteobacteria bacterium
CCGCATCCTCGGCGCCCAGGGCGCGACGGGCGTGGGCGTCGGCTTCAAGGAGTCGAGCAGCATCGTGCTCGAGGACAACGACATCGTCTACTGCGCCACGGGCGTCCTGCTCGACGTGTCGCCCTACGAACCCGACACGGCGATCCGCTTCGAGCGCAACCGCTTCGCCTACAACGGCGTCGGCGTGCTCTTCCACAACGACTGGCACGGCAGCGAGTTCCGCGACAACCAGTTCGTCGGCAACTTCACCCAGGTGGCGGTGCGCGGCGGAGGCGGCGCCACGCGCAACGTCTGGTCGCACAATTACTGGGACGACTACGAGGGCTTCGACCGCGACCGCGACGGTCGTGGCGACACGCCCTACGAGCTGCGCGCCTACGCCGACCGCATCTGGATGGAGGTGTCGCAGGCGGCGTTCTTTCGCGCGTCGCCGCTGCTCGAAGTGATCGACTTCCTCGATCGCCTGGCGCCGTTTTCCGACCCGACCCTGATCCTGCGCGACGAGCAGCCGCGTTTCGAACGGTCCGGCGGCGCGTCGTGAGCGAGGCGCCGCCGCCCGCGAAGCCGGCGCGCCCGCGGCTGTCGCGTCAGCAGGAACAGCGCCGGACGATCCTGCGCAGCGCCTTCCTCACGGTGGGCCTGCTGTTGCTGCAGCCGCTCGCTGCGATCCCGATCGTGCGCCGCCTGCGCGACCGGCTGCGGCCGCCCGGTGCGCTCGAAGAAACGCGTTTTCTGGGCGCGTGCATCAAGTGCGGCCAATGCGTGCAGGTGTGCCCCGTACAGGCGATCGTGCTCGCGGACGCGACGGAAGGCTTCGGCATCGGCGTTCCGTACATCGACGCGCGCCAGCAGGCGTGCGACTTCTCCTGCGACGCACTTTCATGTATTCTCGCCTGCCCGACAGGCGCGCTCTCCCACGAGCTCAAGGCCAAGGAGGAAGTGCGCATTGGCGTCGCGCGCCTCGCGCGCCCGGACGCGTGCCTCGCGCGGCGCGGCGAGCCGTTCCGCGGCCTGGCGCGCGGGAACTCGTTCGACGGTGTACTGCGCTACGAGGAGATCGACCGCTGGAACGCGATCCCGATGCGCGACCACGCCTACGACCGCCCCGTCTGCGACCTGTGCGTGATCGAGTGCCCGATCGGCGAGCAAGCGATCCGGCTGGCGCCGCTCGATCCGACCGACGGCGGCGCGGAGGGGCTCTTCACGCCCGACGTGCATCGCGGCTGTGTCGGCTGCGGCGTGTGCGAGATGGTCTGCCCGGCGGAGCCGGCAGCGATCGTCGTGGACGCGCGCGCGGTCTTTGCCGGGCACGGTGAAGAGCCGCGACGGCACCGCGATCGCGACGATGCACACGAGGACGACTCCTGATGGCGGCGCCGGGACTCCTCGACCAGCTCGCCGTCGTGCTCGGACGCGCGCCGCGCAAGCGGCCGCCTTCGCCGGCCGCGGCAGCGATCGCGCTGGCCAAGCGCGGCAAGACGCCCAAGAAGAACGAGCTGCTCGCCGAGATCGGGCACGCCCACGGCATCCACACCTGGCGGAATCGGCGCTGGGCGGTGCTGCTCGGGGTCAACCTGCTCTTCACGCTGTCGTTCTGGATCGACATCCAGGTGCTCGAGGGTTCGCTCACCGCCTCGCGGTTGCTCGGCTTCCACCTGGCCGACGTCTACTCGAGTCTGCTCGTGATGCTGGCGCAGCGACACGTCGCAGTGAATCTCGTGATCGGCGCGACCACGATCGCGCTGTTCTGGGGCCTCGTCGGCGGGCGCAGCTTCTGCTCGTGGGTGTGCCCGTATCACCTGGTGGCCGAGTGGGCGGAGATGCTGCATCTGCGCCTCGCGCGCAGCGGACGCATCCGTGACCACGGCATCCACCGCGGTGTGCGCGTCGTATTCTGGCTGGTCTTCGCCGCTCTCGCTTTTGCCACCGGGCAGACGCTCTTCCTGGCGCTGAACCCGATCGGCATCCTGTCCCGGCTGCTCGTGTACGGGCCGAGTCTGGCGCTGGGCTGGGTCGTCGCGATCCTGCTCTTCGAGGTGCTCTACGCGCGCCGCGCCTGGTGCCGCTACGTCTGCCCGATCGGACTCACCTACGGGATCCTCGGCGCGAAGGCGCCCGTTCGCGTCACCTACGATCTCGAGGTCTGCGCCCACGAGGGCGAGTGCCGCAAGGTCTGCGAGGTGCCCCACGTGCTCGACCTCACCATCAAGGGACGCGCCGAAGAGCCCAAGCTCGACGTCGGCCCCGATTGCACGCGCTGCGGCCTCTGTGTCGACGTGTGTCCCACTGGCGCGCTGCGCTACGAGCTGAAGGGCGTGAAGCGCCTGCTCTAGGAAGTCGAGATGATCCGGGCCGAACAGCTCACCAAATCGTTCGGACGCGCGCGCGTCCTCGACCAGCTCGACCTCGCCGTCGCGAGCGGCGAGCGCATCGCGCTGGTCGGCGCCAACGGCGCTGGCAAGACCACGTTGATCCGCTGTCTGCTCGGTGAGTACACCTACCAGGGGAAGGTCTCCGTGGCGGGCTGCGAGCCGCGCGCCGAGCGCACCGACGTGCTGCGCCGCATCGGCTTCGTACCCCAGCTCCCGCCGCCGCTTCGCATGCCGGTCGGCCGGCTCCTCGACTTCGCTGCGACCGTGTGCGGCGGCGCGACGGAGCCGATGGAGGAAGTGTCGCGGCGACTCGGCCTCGATCCGCATGCAGTCTGGAAACAGCCCTTCGCCAAGCTCTCGGGCGGTCAGAAGCAGAAGCTCTTGATCGCGATCGCGCTCGGCCGCACCTGTGAGCTGCTCGTGATGGACGAGCCTGCCGCGAACCTCGACCCGCAAGCGCGTCGGGTCTTCTTCGAGCTGCTCGCCGAACGCCAGGGCAGCGCGACGATGCTGATCTCGAGCCACCGCGTCGACGAGGTGGCGCAACTCGTGTCGCGTGTGATCGAGCTGGACCAGGGGAAGGTCGTGCTCGACGACCGCGTCGACGGCGCCGCAGCTCTCGACACCGTTCTGCGCTGTCGCATCGAGCTGTCGCGTGCGTCGGACGCGGCCTCGGCCGCTCTGCGCAACTGGGGGCTCGTCCCGGTGAACGGCGGCCTCCGCTTCACTGGCACGATCGCCGGCCCCGACCGCCTGCGCTTCCTCGGTGCGCTGGCGCGCTACTCGGGTCTGCTGCGCGAGCTCGTGCTCGAGGAACCCCGCGACGAGGAGGATCCGTCGTGACGGAGCGAGTCGCGCGTGCCGCCTTGCTCGCTCTGCTCGTGTTGGCGAGCGCGTGTTCGGAACCGACCAGCGGTCCGGTGCGGATCGTCTGGGGCCGTCACGCCTGCGACCACTGCGGGATGGCGATCAGCGAGCAGGCCTTCGCCGCCGAGGTGCGCCTGGGGCCCCGCGAGGTGATGCGCTTCGACGACCTCGGCTGCGCCCTCGCGTGGCTCGAGTCGAAGGGCGGACCGGCCGTGGCGAGCGAGGTCTGGGTGATGGATCAGGACCGCGGCGAGTGGATCGACGCACGGCAGGCCTTCTATCGGCCCGATCAGCGCACGCCGATGGCGTACGGTTTCGGCGCGATCCGGGACGCCGCGCCCGGCGGCGTCGACTTCGAGACCGCGCGACGAACCATCTTGGAGCGAACCCATGACCGAAGTGCCCGTCAGCATCCCTGACGCGCTGCGCCCGGGGCTCGCCGCGCGGGCCGGCGCGCCGCGCCGGAGCGGAGCGCTGCGCCAGCTCTGGCTGGTGGCGAGCCTCGACGTCGGCGAGTCGCTGCGCGCGCGCTGGTTCGCGGTCTACGCCGCGCTCTTCGGCGGGATCGTCGCGATGCTCTTCGTGTTCGGTCTCACCGAGTCGCGCATCCTGGGCTTCATGGGCCTGTCGCGTCTTCTCGTCACCTACATCCAGCTCTGCATGGCGATCCTGCCGATCTTCGTGCTCGTCACGACCGTGCGCTCGGTGGCGGGGGATCGCGAGGCCGGCGTCTTCGAGTATCTGCTGTCGCTGCCGGTCGGGCTCGGTGCGTGGTTCTGGGGGCGCATGTTCGGGCGCTTCCTCGTCGTCTACCTGCCGGTGCTGTTCGCGATGGGCGCCGCGGCGGGCTGGGCCACCTACTCGGGCATCGAAGTGCCGTGGGCTCTCTTCGGCCTCTACGCCGCCCTGCTCGCGGCGCTCTCGGCCTGCTTCCTCGGTCTCGCGATGGGGATCTCCGCGGTGGCGCGCACCGTCGATGTCGCGCAGGGCGCCGCGTTCGCGCTCTGGCTCGTGCTGATCCTCTTCCTCGACTTGATCCTGCTCGGCGTGATGATCCAGGAGCACGTACCCGCGGAGACGGTCGTATCGCTCGCGCTCGCCAATCCGCTCCAGGTCTTTCGCACCGCGGCGCTGATGCTCTTCGATCCCGATCTCGTGCTACTCGGGCCCGCCGCGTTCGTGATCTTCGACGCCTTCGGGAAGACGGGATTCCTGATCTACTCGCTCGCCTACCCGACGCTGCTCGGCCTTGCAGCCGCGGCGCTCGGCTACTGGCGCTTCCGTCGCGGCGACTTGCCATGAGTCGTACAGGCGACGGTCATCTTCTCCAGGAAGAGCGATCGTCGAAGAAATCCGGTCGGAAGTGTCCGCCGTAGGAACAAGTCGCGGGCGGAGTTGGCGGGCGGAGGGCGAGACGACGTGAGTCACCTGATCGCGAGCTTCTCGGGTTGCGATCCCGCGGCGCTCGGCGACATCACGGGGCTCATGAAGGCCCTGCGCCGGGCGGTCGCTGCGTCGGGAGCGACGGGGCCGCAGTCGGCCGAAGAGCGCTTCACGAAGGACGGCTTTACCGCCGCGGTGATGACGGGCGAGGGCCGAGCGAGCCTTCGCACGATCCCCGACCAGCACGCCTGCATCGTCGAGTTCACGTGCGACCGCACCTGCAACGCCGAGCTGTTCGCGACGGAACTCGGCACCTATCTCCGGGCGAGGGATTCCGCCTCTCACACGGCGATCCATTCAGCACCGAGATCGCCCATCCACGAGTCGGTCGAGAGCCGCCGCAGCGCGTGACTAGGCGCCTTGCTTCAAACTGCGCGCGCGTTCGAGCGCTTCGAAGAGTTCCCGGAGTTCGCGGGTCTCGAAGCTCGG
>JAGSPS010000047.1 GCA_018262315.1 Deltaproteobacteria bacterium
ACCCACATCTGCGGACTCGCCGAACGCGGGGGAACGCTCTTCAGCGGCTTCGCGCACGCCTCGTGGACGAAGCCGTCGTTCGCGTCGATCCTCACGTCGACGCTGCCTTCGACGCACAACACGATGTCGAAGACGGCCACGCTGCCGCAGGATCTGGTCCTGGTGTCCGAGGCGCTCCAGCAGCACGGCTACGCAACCGGTGGGATCGTCGCGAACATCAACCTCGCGCCGAGCTTCGGCTTCCAGCAGGGCTACGACGAGTACAGCTATCTCTCGCCCGATTATCTGTTCGGCTCGGAAGAGTCGTCGTCGAAGCTGATCTTCTACCAGATCGGCCGCAAGCTGGCGCTCGAGCGGAAGCCCGGTCACCGCGTGACGGACTACTACCAGGACGCGGCGACGGTGACGCGCGTCGCCGACGACTGGCTCGCGCGCCACAAGGATTCGCGCTTCTTCCTGCTGCTGCACTACATGGACCCGCACGATCCCTATTTCCCCCATCCGTACACGGGCGAGGGGATCGCGCGCGTCGAGGCGGACAATCCCGATCCGTCGCGCGCGGCGCACATGCGCGAGCTCTACGACGGCGAGATCCGCTTCACCGACGAACACATCGCGGAGCTGGAGGCGAAGCTGCGCGAACTCGGCGTCTGGGACGACACGATGATCGTGATCACCGCCGATCACGGCGAGGAATTCCACGAGCACGGCGGATGGTGGCACGGCACGACGCTCTATGAAGAGCAGATCCACGTGCCGCTGCTGGTGAAGTGGCCGAAGGGCAAGGTCGGGGCGCCGGCGCGCGTCACCGATCATCTGGCGCGTCACATCGACGTCGCGCCGACGCTGCTCGCGCTCGCGGGTGCGCCGATCCCCGCCGGCATGCAGGGGAAGGATCTCGCGGTGCCGATGGCGCAGCGAAGCGAGTCCGAGCGCATGCACTACGCCGAGGAGGATCACGAGGGCAACGTGCTGCGCGCGATCCGCACCGACTCCTGGAAGCTGATCGAGGCCAACGCGGGCAACCCGCGCGGGCTGCCGCCCGAGGAACTCTTCGCGATCGGGAAGGATCCGAGGGAGACGCAGAACGTCGTCGAGGGGAACGCGACGGTCGCCGCCGAAATGCGCAAGCACGCCGAGGCGCAGCGCCAGCTCGCGGCGAGTCAGGCGGTCGAAGGCGGCGAGCAGGCGAAGCTCACCAAGGAAGAGTGCGAGAAGCTGCGCGTGCTCGGGTACGTGCAGGACTGCGACTCGGTGAACTGAGGCGCTTCGCGCGGGGCGCGGCTCCGGCGGGAGAGGGTCCCGTGCTCGAACATCCTCGGCACGCGCTCGCCTGCCGCGGCATGATCGCGGCTCGTGTGGGGCAAGACCGTCGCGCTGCGGTTGGGCCTGCTCGGCGGCCTGCGGAACTGCGCGCGGGACCCTCTCCCGCCTGCGCCTACCTGCTCGGATGGCTGAAACGGAGGCTCCCTGATCCCCACGTCGCTCCTCTGGCGGGCGCGCGGGCGCGAGCGCACCATCGTGTGTGATGCCGCACCTCCGGCGCAAGAGCTTCACCACGCCCGACCAGGTCCGCGCGTTCATGAACGGGCGCATGGACGTCGTCACGCTCGGTGAGACCGCGATCGGCCGTTTCGTGTTTGGACCGGGCTGGCGCTGGTCGAAGGATGTCGCGCCGATCGCCGGCACGCGCTCCTGCCAGCACCGCCACGTCGGCTACACGATCTCCGGCACCCTCGAGGTGCGCATGGACGACGGCACGAGCCTCGTGATCGGGCCCGACGACGCCTACGAGATCCCGCCCGGACACGACGCCTGGGTCGTCGGCGACGTGCCCTGGGACTCCGTCGAGTTCACGAGCGCCCACGCCTTCGGGCTCTCGCCGGACGAACTCGGCGAGCGGGTGCTCGCGACGATCCTGTTCAGCGACATCGTCACCTCGACCGAGACACTCGAAAGGATCGGTGACCGCGCATGGGCCCGGCTCCTCAGCGAGCACAACATGAGGATCCGCGCGGCGATCGACCGCTTCCGCGGCCTCGAGCTCGACACCGCTGGCGACGGCTTCGTCGCGCTCTTCGACGGCGCCGCAAAGGCCGTGCGAGCCGCGCTGCTGATGGATCCGTCGGTCGCGGATCTCGGGATCCGCTTGCGCGCCGGCATCCATACCGGTGAGGTCGAGGTCGTCGGTGGCCGAGCGCGCGGCGTCGCCGTCCACACCGCGGCGCGCGTCGCTTCGCTCGCCGCTTCGGGCGAGGTGTTCGTCTCGGGCACCACCCGCGACCTCCTCGACGGATCGGGCCTATCCCTCGAATCCCGCGGCGAGCACGAGCTCAAGGGCCTGAGCGGAGCCCGTCCGATCTTCGCGGTGCGACGGTAAGCGGCTGGAAGGGAGGGGCGACGGCGTACGACGGCTACGCGTACGCGGATACGTGCAGGATTGCGACGCGGTGAACTGAGGCGCTGCACGGCTGCGCTTCGCGCGAGGCGCGGCTCCGGCCGGAGAGGGTCCCGTGCTCGAACATCCTCGGCACGCTCTCGGCTGCGTTGGGAGATTGCGGCGATTCCGATCGGCGTCCCACTCGATCCGAAGGCGATTGCCCAGCGGCCTGCGGAACTGCGCGCGGGACCCTCTCCGACCTGCGCCTACTTGCAGGGAAGATTAGAACGCACGCTGATGGCGCTCACGCAATGCGGCGTAGAGGGCGTCGTAGAGGAAGAATGCCCGCTCGACGAGTTCGTGGTCATTTTCGGCCACGAGCGGGAAGCCCTGCGAGATCGCGCGCAGACCGGCCGACTCGGGCGTCGCGTGCACCTCGTCGGCGAAATCTGCGCCGTGGACGATGCGACCGAGCGCCTGCAATGCGACGTCGTCGGGCCGGTGTTCCTCGGCCAGCGCTTCGAACGAACAGCGGCCTCTCGCGTCGCGGTGCGGATGGGTCGCGCCCGGTGCGTCGAATCCGGTCGCAGCCTCGCGCTGCTGGATGCCCGCGACTTCCTGCGGATCGACGAAGAGAATTTCTGCGCCCGGGTCGATGAACCGTCGGATCAACCATGCGGTCGCGGTCCGATTCACGCGCGGCCGCCATCGCGTCACCCACTTCATGCGTGATTCCTCCGGTAGCGCGCGGAAGAGTGCTTCGAGCTCTGCGGCCCGGTCGGGAAGGTCGGGCGGTCACGCTCTCCCTTCCAGCCTCAGTGAAGGAACGCCGGGCGCCCGCAGAACGTTACACGCGCAGCGAAGGATCACCCGAGCCGCGGTTTCATCCGCCAGCGCACCAGCGCCATCAGCACCGTGAATTGCAGACACAGCGCGACGAGGGGGACCCAGACGTCGCCGAAGTCGCCACCGCGCAGCACGAGACTGCGCAGGCCGATCTGGTACCAGCGCAGCGGCAGGATCGCGCCGATCGCGCGGACGCCGTGCGGCATCAACTGGTACGGGAACATCACGCCCGAGAGAACGACCGAGGGCAGGATCACGAAGACGGTTAGGAAAACGGCCTGTGCGCTGGTGTGTACCAGCGTCGAGATCAATACGCCGACCGAGAGCGACGCGAACACGAAGGGCAGCGTGAGTACGCCGATCGCGAGCCAGCTTCCCTTTGGCCAGACGCCGAACAGCGTGCCGGCGCCGACGATCGCGATCACCAGCACGACGTAACAGACGCCGACGTAGGGCAGCAGCTTGCCCAGTACGATTTCGAGCGGCGAGGTGGGCAGCGCGAGCGTAGCTTCGTAGGTGCCGCTCTCGCGCTCTCCAACCAGGCCGATGCTCGACACGGAGAAGCACAGGTTGGTGAGCAGCATGCCGCCGAGCGCGGCGAGAAAGAAGTTGCGGTCACGCAAGGTCGGGTTGAACCAGAAGCGCGGGCGCGTTTGCAGTCCGGCGCTGCCGTTCGCGACGGCGGGGCGGTCGGCGCTGCGCGCGGCGACGCTGCGCAGATCCGGATCGAATTTGCGCGCGACCTGGCCGATGGTGCCGCCGATGCGGGCTGCGGTGAGCGGATCGGCGCCGTCGAGCAGCAGCTGGATCTGCGGCCGGCTGCGAAAAGTGTCGCGCTGGAAGTCGTGCGGGATCACCACCAGCGCGACAGCCGCGCCGCGCGCGAGCAGCGCGCGACCGTCTTCGTAGCTCGCGACGCGTTGCGGCGCGAGGAAGTAACCGGTGGCGCCGATCTCCTCGACGAGGCGACGCGCGCCGGCGCTCTGGCTCTGATCGAGCACGGCCCACGGCACGTTCGCCGGCTCGTTCGAGAGCGCTCCGCCGAAGAGCAGCAGCATCACGATCGGCTGGACCGCGACGGCCGCGATGAAGGCCTTGTCGTGGCGCATCACGCTGCCCTCGCGGTAGGCCATCGCCAACACATTCGTCGCGAAGTGCCGCAGCCGCTCCATGCTCAGGTTCTCCGTTCGAGCGTACGCACCGCCAGCGCGATCAGCGCGGCGCCGAAAGCACCGAGAAAGAGCAACTCGCTCCACAGCTCGAAGGGCCCGGCGCCGCGCAAGTAGATGGCGCGCGCCACGCGGATGAAATGCGTCGCGGGCAGCAGCTCCGCCAGCCATTGCACCGGCATCGGCATGTTGCGAATCGGGAACGCAAAGCCCGAGAGCTGCACCAGCGGAACGCTGAACAGCACCGTCTTCTGTACGGCCTCGGCCGCGGTCGCCGACGTGGCGGAGAAGATCAACCCGAGCGAGAGCGACATCGAGACGTAGACGGTCGCCACCAGCAAGAAGAAGAGCACGCTGCCCGCCGGCCACACACCGAGCACCAGACCCGCGACGACGACCATCAGCAGCACGTCGAGCGAGAACACGGCGCCCAGCGGCAGCAGTTTGCCGAGCAGGATCTCGACGGTGGTCGCCGGCGTGAGCTGGAGCTGGTCGAAGGTGCCCGACAGGCGCTCGTTCACGATCGAGACCGCGGTGATCAACACCGTGACGAACGAGAGCACGAAACCGAAGGTGCCCGCGACCATGAACGGCCGGCCCAGGAGCTGTGGGTTGAAGAGCGCCTGCGTGACGACGTCGACCCCGGCGCGAGCCGCAGGCGAGCGAAGTTCACCGAGACGCGTCGCGCGCGAACTGAGCTCGCGCACCGAGATGCGCGCGCCGCTCGCCGCGAGGATCGAGCGCAGGAAGGCGTCGGCGTTGCCGGCGAGCACGGTCTCCGCGCCGTCGTAGAGCACCTGCACTTCGGGCGGTGCGGCGCCCGCGCGCTGTGCGAGCGCGTCCTGCAGATCGGGCGGCAGCACCAGCGCCGCGCTGATCTCGCCCGCGACGAGCGCGGCTTCGAGAGCTTCGCGCGTCGCGTACGGACTCGGATCGAAGGCGCCGGAGGCAGCGACGTCGGAGAGGAGGCGGCGACTCAGCGCGCTGCGACTGGCGTCATGGACGCCGAGGCGCATGTGCTCGACGTTCGTCGCGAGGATCGAGGAGAACGCGAGCAGCGCGACCAGCGGAACGGCGATCAACGAGATCACCGTGAACGGATCGCGCAGCGTCGCGCGCACTTCGCGCACCATCAGCGTGCGAAGCCGCCGGGCCTTCATGGCGCAGTCACCTGTGTGCGCTCGATGAGGCGCGTGAAGATGTCGTTCATCGCGGGCTGCTCGATCCGCAGACCCCCGATCGCGGCGGGACCCAGCGCCGCTGCCAGCGCGTCGAGTGATGGGGCGTCGATCTGCGGCCGGCGCAGCGTCAGCGCGTCCCCGTTGTGCGTCGCGCTGAAACCCGCCGCCGCGAGCCGTGCGAGCGCGCCGGCTGCGAGCGGCGCCTCGACGTCGATCCGGTAGCCGTCCGAGTGCGCCGCGCGCAGCTCTTCGGGCGTGGCGTTCGCAACCAGACGACCGTCGGCGATGAACGAGATCTGGTCGCAGTAGTCCGCTTCTTCCAGGAAGTGCGTGGTGACGAAGACGGTGCGGCCCGCGTCGGCTTCGTCCTGGATGATCTGCCAGAAGAGATCGCGGCTCGCGACGTCCACGCCCGCGGTCGGCTCGTCGAGGAAGAGCAGCCGCGGCTCGTGCAGCGTGGCGAGCGCGAGACCGGCGCGCTGCCGCAGGCCGGCGGGGAGGCTCTCGGGCCGCTCGCCCTCGGCGTCGCGGAGCGCAAAGCGTTCGCGCACGGCGCCCCAGCGGCGTTCGAGCGCCGCGCCGTCGATGCCGTAGAGACCGGCGTAGAACTCGACGTTCTCGCGCAGCGTGATGCCCTGGTACAGGCTCACCTTCTGGCCCATGTAGCCGATGCGGTCGCGCACGCGGCGCGGCGTGGCGATCACGTCGATGCCGTCCACGCGAATCGTCCCGGCCGTCGGCACGAGCAGCCCGATCAGCATCCGGATCGTCGTGCTCTTGCCAGAGCCGTTGGCGCCGAGGAACGCGAAGATCGCGCCGGGCTCGACCGCGAGCGTGAGAGCGTCGACGGCGGTGAAGGTGCCGAAGCGCTTGGTCAGTCCCGTCGCGGCGATGATCGGTTCGCTCATGCGCGCGCCCCGGATCGTGCCAGTGCCAGCAACGTCGTCTCCATGTCGAGCGGCCGCAACTCGACGACGCGTACGCCGGCGAGCGCGGCGAGATCGGCGATTACGCGCGCTGCGCCGGGCGAGCGCTCCGCTGCGACCTCGACGCGCGCGTAGCGACCGCTGGTTCGCACCGCGACGACGTAGGGCAGCGCGCGCGCCGCGGCCGCGATCGCGCGCGGCGCGGCCGCCCAGGCGCGATACAGCTCGACGCGTACCTGCGCGCGCAACTCGGCGGGCGTGCCGGTCGCGAGGACGCGGCCGGCGTCGAGGTAGACCAGCCGATCGCAGGACGCCGCTTCGTCGAGGTAACTCGTCGAGAGCAGCACCAGCGTTTCGCCGCGGCGCGCCGCGAGCAGTGCCGCGATCTCGGCGCGCGCCACCACGTCGACGCCGGCGGTGCACTCGTCGAGCACCAGCAGCGCAGGCTCGGGCAGCAGCGCATTCGCGACTGCGAGCTTCTGCTTCATGCCGCCCGAGAGCGCGCCGGTGGGTCGATCGGCAAATGGCGCGAGCGCCGTACGCGCCAGCAGTTCCTCGGCGCGGCGCTCGAAGACGGCAGTCGCGATGCGGTGCAGTTTCCCGGTGAAGCGCAGGTTCTCGATCACCGAGAGTTCGCGGTTCAGCGCGAACAACTGCGGCACGTAGCCGACCTGCGCCTTCAACGCGCGCACGTCGCCACGCAGGTCGAAGCCGAGCACGTTCGCCCGCTGCGCTTCGACTTCGAGCAGTCCCGCAATCGCGCGCAACAGCGTCGTCTTGCCGGCGCCGTCGGGTCCGACGACGCCCACCAGCTGCGCGCCCGTGAGCTGGAGGTCGACGCCTTCGAGCGCGTGCTTCCTGCCGTAGCGCTTCACCAGTTGCGCGAGGTCGATCTCCGGCGCGGCGCCCGCGAGCGTCGGCGCGGCGCTCATCGCGAGTCCGGAGTCGCGGCGCTGGCGGTGCTCGCGTCGCCATCGAGTAGGTACACGTTGCCCTCGGTGCCGGGCTGGAAGCGCTCGACGCCTTCGAGGATGCGCACCTTGGCGCGGTAGACCTGGCCGAGCCGGTCGCTGCGCGTCTCGATCTTCTCGGGCGTGAAGTTGGCCTGATCGGCGACGAAGACGACTTGGCCGGGGACGCGACGGCCCGGCTCGCTGTCGAGTTCGATCGCGACGCGGCTGCCGACGCGCACGCGTGACGCGTCGGCCACCGGCACGTAGATCTGAACGTACTTGTCGCTCGGGTCGAGCACCGAAACGAGCGCCGTGCCGGGCTGTGCCAGTTCGCCCGGCCAGACCAGTTGCGCCTGAACGACCGTCGCGGTGGCGGGCGCGCGCACCTCGTACTTCGCGCGCAGCACCTCGAGCTCGGCGAGCTGCGCGCGCGAGAGTGCGAGCTGTCCCTGCAGCACTTCGAGCTGGCGCTTCGCGAGCGCGATCTCGCCCTCCATCGCGCGCGTGCGCGCCAGCACGTCGCGCGCGCGGTCGACGGCGCTGCCCGAGGCGTCGCGCGCGGAACGCGACTCGTCGAGCCGCTGCGGCGATGCCACGCCCTGCTTCGCGAGCTGGCTCTGGCGCTCGTGCGTCACCGCGGCGAGTTGCGACTGCGCCTGCGTTTGGCGCAGCTCCGCCTCGCGCGTCGCGACGTCGCGCTGCCAGGTGACGTCGGTGAGCGCGATCTGTTCGTCCTGGCGGCGGATCTGCGCCTCCAGCACTTCGAGTTCGCGCTGCTTCGAGGCGATCTTCGCGACGATCTCGGCGGGATCGAGGCGCACGACGACGGCGCCCGGCGCCACCGCGTCACCCTCGGCGAAGGCCACTTCGAGAACGCGACCGGATACTTCGGCGCGCAGCACGCGCTCCTCGCCTTCGACGAATCCCGTGTAGTGCTCGCCGCCGCCGTCGCGGCGCAGCCACAGCGACGCGGCGATCGCGGCAACGAGCAGCGCTGCGATCGGAATCAGGCGTTTGCGATTCATGGCTTCGCCTCCTGCGGACGTTCGATGCGGGCGCGCTTGCGGCCGTCGGCCTGGCCGACGGCGTCGAGACCGCCGAGCGTGAACACGACCACGTGTTCCGTGACCTCGTCGACGAAGCCGGCCGGATAGGCGCGGCGGCGCATCATCAGCAGCAGGGCCGGGCGGTGGGTGAAATAGAAGATCACCTGGCCCATCAGGCTGCGCACGCAGAATTGGAGGCGCTGCTCGGAGAGCCTAGGCGCGAGACGCTGGAGCAGCAGCACCATGTCCTGGCGGAGCGGGTCGATCCAGCGGCGCACGATCACCGGCAGTGTCTCGCTCGGGTCGGCCAACTCGCGCTGCATCAGCCTCGCGTGGATGCCCGTCGGCTCGAGAAAGGCTTCGAACATCGTGCGCACGCGGGCGCGCAACAGCTCGACGAGCTGCTCGCGAGACAGACTCGCGACGTCCGCCGCGTCGATGGCGGCGCCGCGCTCGGCGAGACGTTGCGCGAGGCGTTCGAAATGGGTGCGCACCACTTCGCGATACAGCGCCTGCTTCGAGCCGAAGTGGTAGTTCGCGGCCGCGAGGTTCGCGCCGGAGCGATCGGCGATCTCGCGCATCGTCGCGCCGCGGTAGCCGCGCTCGGCAAAGACGGCCGCGGCCGCGGCGATCAGGCGATCGCGGGTCTCGGGTCGCGGCGCCGGGGCGGTCGTGCGCCGCGGGGGACGGGCTGCGGGGGGCATCGAACGGATGTTTCAATCAAATGTTTGATTTCGCAAGGCCCGCCGCCGCGGATTCGCCCCCGGCGCGAAGCGGCGCACTCGGTTGACGCTGTCCCCAGCGCACCCCTACTCTGGGGCAATCATCTGCGGCCGATCGGCGTGGGCCGACCCGCCGCGATCTGCGGGGCGATTTCCGACGCTTGCAGGCCCCCCGAGGAGCGTTCCTCGGAGCTCCCGCACTGCTAAGCGTCATTCGAGAAGAGTCGACCATGAGCGAACGCCGACCGGATTCGGGACCGGATGAGGGCGACGCATCCAGCCCGCGCCGCGGCAACTCCACGAGCGCCGTCCACGGCGGCGAGCGCGAGTCGCGCGAGTGCAACTCGATCACCGTCCCGATCCACCAGACCTCCACCTACGCGTTCCGCGATTCCGATGAGGTGCGCGCCTACCAGGAGGGGCGCAGCGCGCGCGACGAATACGGTCGCTACGGCAATCCGACCTGGCGCGCCGTCGAGCGCAAGCTCGCCGAACTCGAAGGCGGCGACGACGCGGTGCTCTTCGCGTCGGGCATGTGCGCAGCCACCACCACCTTCTTCGCCATGCTGCCGCAGGGCTCACACATGGTGGTGACGAGCGACTGCTATCGCCGCACGCGCCAGTTCATCCGCCAGTACCTGACGAAGCTCGGCGTCGAGGCGACGGTGATCGAGCCGGCGGACACGCAGAAGCTCGCCGAGGCGATCCGTCCCGACACGAAGCTCTTCTTCACCGAGTGCCCCACCAATCCGTACCTGCGCGTGATCGACGTCGCCGAGGCGGCGCGCGTCTGCCACGCGCGCGGCGTCAAGATGATCATCGACTCGACCTTCGCGTCACCGGTGAACCACCGCGCGCTCGGCGACGGCGCCGATCTCGTGATCCACAGCGCGACCAAGTATCTCGGCGGCCACAACGATCTGCTCGCGGGCGCGGCGGTCGGCCCGGCACCGATCATCGGCGCGCTGCGCGAAGCCGTCGGCGTGCTCGGCGGTGTGCTCGACGCGCACGCCGCGTGGCTGCTGCTGCGCGGCATGAAGACACTCGGCCTGCGCATGGAGCGCCACAACGCGAACGGCCTGCGCGTGGCGAAGTGGCTCGAAGCCCACCCGAAGGTGCGGCGCGTCTGGTTCCCGGGACTCGCGAGCCATCCCGATCACGCCGTCGCCGCGCGCACGATGCGCGGCTTCGGCGGCGTCGTGACCTTCGAGCTGGAAGCCGACTTCGATGCGACCTGCCGCTTCCTCGACGGCGTGCGCATCCCGTACATCGGTCCGAGCCTCGGCGGCGTGGAGTCGCTGATCGAAATGCCCGCGACGATGTCCTACTGGGATCTGTCGCGCGACGAGCGCTACGCGCTCGGCATCACCGACTCGCTGGTGCGGCTGTCGCTCGGCGTCGAGGACGGCGACGACCTGGTCGCGGATCTCGAGCAGGCGCTGGCCGCCGTCTAGTGCATCGGAGCTCGCAGTCCGGACTGCGGCGGCGCTACAGCAACGCGCCCTGGTGTCGAACCGACTGTTCCATCGCGAGCAGCCGTCGCTTGAGATCGAGGCCGCCGCCGTAGCCGCCGAGTTTGCCGCCCGACGCGATGACGCGGTGGCAGGGCACCACGAGCGGGATCGGGTTCGCGCCGTTGGCGCTGCCGACCGCGCGCACCGCGTTCGGGTTGCGGACGGTGCGCGCCACGTCGGCGTAGCTGCGGGTCGCGCCGTACGGGATCTCGCAGAGCGCCTTCCAGACCGTGCACTGGAAGGTCGTACCGCGCAGATCGAGCGGCAGATCGAAGTCGCTGCGCTTGCCCTCGAGGTACTCGAGGACCTGGCGGATCGCTTCGCGGTTGGGCGCGAAGGCGTGCTCGCGTCGCGCACCCTTCGCGACGCGTGCGAGCCAACCCGCAAGCCCACGTCCGCCCGCGTTCGGCAGCCCCAGATACGCGAGACCGATCGCGGTGGAAGCGACGCGAAGCGTCCCGATGGGCGAATCGAACTCGGCCGAATGCACCGTCTCCATCGCCCCGCACGATACCACCTGGAGAAAGGGTGGAGAAAGGGGACGGTCCTCCCGAGGACTGGCTGAGGACTAACGGGACAGACATCCCCGCTGAAGAGTCGATGCGTTCGTACGAACTGCGATCGAGCCAAGTCGACCGCGAAGGGGAACGACCGCCAACTGAAGGACGTTCGGAAGCGATCCGACACGTGGGGTCGGCTGGCTGCCTTTGTCGCGTCAGACTCGTCGGTCTGTACTATCGCTGCAGCGGCCGCGAGCGCTGGCGGGGCGCACTCGGTCGATTCTACCTTTGTGTGCGAGGAGCAAGCCGTGACGCAGGCGGGAGAAGGCGCAGCCACGTTCGAGGCGGCACAGCGCCGCGTCGGACAGGAGCTCGGCGCGAGCGACTGGCTCCTCGTCGACCAGGCGCGGATCGACGCCCACGCCGCCACCACCGGCGACGCGGACTTCCTCCACAACGATCCCGCGCGCGCGGCCCGCGAGGGACCCTTCGGCCGCACCATCGCCCAGGGCTCGCTGCTGCTCTCGATGCTGGTCGGCTTCGTGACCGAGATCGCGCCGCTGGCGGAGGATGTCTCCTACGCGCTCAACTACGGCTTCGATCGCCTGCGGTTCGTGCGCCCCGTACTGGAGGGCTCGCGAGTGCGGGCTCGGATGAAGCTCGACGAGGTGCGCCCGCGCGGCGACGGCCGCTACGTCGTGGTGCTCGACGCGCGACTCGAGGTCGAGGGGCAGAGTGAGCCGGCGCTCGTGGCGAAGTGGCTCGGGCTCGTGGCGCCGCGCAGCTGAGCGGAGAAGAGCGCGCCGTGCCGACGCCGCCCGTGCTCCCCCGCATCAGCGACTACGTCGGACTCCACGCGGGGGCGCATCCGGAACGCGAAGCGCTCGTGCTCGGCGACGCGCGCTGGAGCTACGGCCGTCTGGCCGACGAGGTCGATCGCTTCGCGGCGAGCCTCTTGCGCGCGGGGATTCGGAAAGGCGACCGGGTCGCGGTGATGGCGACACCGCGACCCGAGTGCTTCCTGGCTTTCCTGGCGGCGGCGAGCATCGGTGGCATCACGCTTGGCCTGAACCCGAAGTTCCCACTCGAGGAGCTGCGTTACGTCGTCGCGGACGCCGAACCGAAGCTCCTACTCGGCTTCGGGCGCGATGCCGAGGGCGATCACCGCGACGTGCTCGTGCAGCTCGCCCGCGAGCACGCGTGTCTCGAGCGCACGGTCGTATTCGACGAAGCCGGCGCTGCCGGCACCCTCCGCTTCGCAGCGTGGTTGGCCGAGGGCGAAGGCATCGGCCGCGCGGTGCTCGAGGCCGCCCGGGCGGCGGTCGCGACGCTCGATCCCTGCCTCCTCGTCTACACGTCGGGTACGACCGGCCGACCGAAGGGCGCCGTTCTCCCGCATCGCGCGCTCAGCTACTGCTCGTCGGTGCAGTCGGAGCACTGGGCGGCCGAGCCACTGCGATGCCTCTGCAACCTGCCGGTGAACCACATTGGATTCATGGGGGACATCAGTTCCTACGTGCTGGTCGCGGGGGGCACCAACGTATTCCTCGAGAAGTTCGATCCGGGCGGCATGCTCGCGCTGATCGAGCGGGAGCGGCTCACCGGCTGGGGCCACGTGCCGACGGCGTTCGCTTATGTCCTCGGTCTGCCAGACCTCCGGGGGCGCGATTTCTCGAGCCTGCAGGTCGTGATCTGGGGTGGCGCTTCCATGCCGCGCGAGATGATCGAGGCTGTGCAGCGCCTGACGGGGGCCCGCATGGCGACGAGCTACGGCTCGACGGAGACGGGCGGCTCCGTCACCTACACCGACCCAGACGCCGGGCTCGACGTGCTCGCGGAAACC
>JAGSPS010000249.1 GCA_018262315.1 Deltaproteobacteria bacterium
GCAAGCTCCAGGAGATCATCGACCAGCACACGGAAGCGTGGGGCGTGAAGGTGCGCGCGGTCGAGGTGAAGCAGATCGATCTGCCCGAGGAAATGAAGCGCGCGATGGCCAAGCAGGCCGAGGCGGAGCGCGAGAAGCGCGCGAAGTTGATCCACGCCGAAGGCGAGTTCAGCGCCTCGCAGCGCCTGAAGGACGCCGCGCACGTCCTCTCCGAGGAGCCCGCGGCGCTGCAGCTCCGCTACCTGCAGACGCTCACCGAGATAGCCACGGAACGGAACTCGACGATCCTGTTCCCGCTTCCGATGGATCTGCTGCGACCGCTCTACCTCGCGAGTGAAGCGGCGGCGCGCAAGATGGAGCAGAGCGGGTGATGGCGCGCGAGCCCCAGGAGTCGCCCGAAGAGCGCGTCCGCAAGAGCGTCGCGCGCACGATCGCCAACCTGACGGTGCTGCTGATCTCGCTGGGCGTGCTCGGGGCGTGGGCGTACTTCGGCATCTACCAGCTCGAACCGGGGCAGGCGGCGGTGATCCTGCGTTTCGGCAAGTACGTCCACACGGTGTCGCAGCCGGGTCTGCGCTGGCACCTGCCGCCGCCGATCGAAGACCACGAAGTCGTGAACGTCGCCTCGATCGACCGCGAGGAGTTCGGCTACCGCACCGGCGACGCCGAGCCCACGAGCGAAGAGAAGCTGGAAGCTGCGATGCAGACCAGCGATGCCAATATCGTGCATCTCTCCTTCGTGGTGCAGTACCGGATCAAGGACGCCTTCCAGGCGCGTTACCGCATCGCCGACCCGCGACCGGTGCTGCGCGACGCGGCGCAGGCTGCGGTGCGCGGTGTGGTCGGTCGCAACACGATCGACGACGTGCTCTCCGAGAAGCGCGGCATCGTCGAGACCGAAACCCAGGAGGTGTTGCAGGACACGCTCGACCACTACGAGTCGGGGCTCGCCGTGCTCGGCATCGAGCTGCAGGACGTGCAGCCGCCCGAGTCCGTGCGCGCCGCCTTCGACGACGTGCTCGGCGCGGTGCAGGACCGCAACCGCACCGTCAACGAGGCGCAGGGTTACGCGAACGAGGTGCTGCCGAAATCGCGCGCGCAGTCGGTCGAGTTGATCGAGAGCGCGCGCGGCTACCGGGACGCGCGCATCGCGGAAGCGACCGGCCAGGCCTCGCGGTTCCGCGCCATTGCCAGCGAGTACCAGAAGGCGCCCGAGGTGGTGCGCACGCGGCTCTTCCTCGAAACCATGGAGGACGTGCTGCCGTCGGTGCGCACCGTGATCGTGGAGCCGGGCACCGCCGTGATGCCGTACCTGCCGCTCGACGAGCGCCCGAAAGAGGTCGCGAAATGAGGCGCATCGTCTTCGGGCTGCTCGTCATCTCGGCGATCTTCGCGGCGCTGGTGTGGGCCGGTGAGGTGGGCGTGGGTCCCGTCGTGATCACGCGCGAGGGCGAACAGAAGATCGTGCTGCTCTTCGGCTCGCCCGTTTCGGTGCAGACCGAACCGGGTCTCTCGCTCCGCGTGCCGTTCGTCTCGAACGTAGTCTCCTTCGACCGGCGCTTCCTCTATTTCAACTCCGAGCCGCAGCAGATGCAGACCCGCGACGCCGAGCGGCCCGTGGTCGACCACTATGTGGTGTGGCGGATCGCGGACCCGCTGAAGTTCTTCGCGTCCTTCCCGTCCGGCATGAGTCAGGCGGAAGCGCAGATCGACCGCGTCACGCGTTCAGACCTGCGCGAAGTGGTCGGCACCAAGACGCTCGCCGAGGTCGTCACCACGGAACGCGAACAGGTGATGCGGGCGATCACCGACAAGAGCGCCGCGTCGCTCGCGGAGTTCGGCATCGAGGTGCGCGACGTGCGCATCAACCGCACCGAACTTCCGCCCGGCACCGAAGAGAACGTCTACGCGCGGATGCGCAGTCAGCGCGAACAGCTGGCGCGCAAGTACCGCGCCGAGGGCGAGCAGGAAGGTCGTCGCATTCGCGCCGAAGCGGACCGCGACGCGCGCGTGACCGTCGCCGACGCGCAGCGCGACGCCGACGTGTTGCGCGGCGAGGGCGAGGCCGAGTCGGCGCGCATCTACGCCGAAGCGCATGCGATCGCCCCGGAGTTCTACGGCTTCGTGCGGCGGCTCGACGCCTACAAGAAGACGATCGGCGCGCAGACCACGCTGGTGGTGCCGCCGAGCAACGACTTCTTCGAGCTGCTCGAGAGCTTCACGCCGAAGGCCGCGCCCTAGAAGACCGACCCCAAGATGGCTTCCATCGCTCGGTCGGAAGGGGACGCGGGAGGCGCGGGGGCGGTGCGTTCGTCCAGAACGTCCTCGGCGGACGAGGCGTCGCAGCTTCGCGTCGGATCATCGAGGCCGCCTGCGGATTGTTCTGGCCGAACGCCCCGCCCCCGCTACTAGCCAGTCGATCCAGGGCTTCCGTTCCTGGACGGACGGGAAGCCAAGCGCGGGCGGGGGACTCGGCCGAAACAATCCGCAGGCGGCCGCCCGAGTTTCGGCGCGAAGCCGCCGATCTCCGTCCGCCGAGGACGTTCCGGACGAGTCCACCGCCCGCGCGCCTCACAGCACCGATCCAGAGCAAGCACGGCAGCGGGCGCGTCGGCCCCAGGCTCGACGGCTCACCGGGGTCAGGGCTCATGCAGGTTGCTGCAGCCTGGCGCCGGGTTCAGCGCGGTGTCCGCCAGATCTGCCAGGCGCCCGCGCAGAGGAACGTCGCGACGATCGCCCACGGGGTTCCCGCCGCCGACGTGACGCCCTGGGTGGCGAGCGTGCGCCCGTACTCGCGCACCATGTAGAACAGGAAGATCGCCGCGACGCCCTGCAGCGCCGGGACCGCCAGACTCCGCGTGCGCTCCACGCGCAGCGCGAGCGGGAGCGCCAGCACGACGAACACGAGCGACGCGAGCGGCTCCGCGACCCGTTCGTGGAGCAGCGCCTCGGCGCGCAAGGACTCGGTGTCACCCGGTTCCTGCTGGGCGCCGTACTCGCGCAACTCGGCGATCGAGAGCGCGGAGACGTTGACATCGAGCAGCGCCGTCTCGTCGGGAAGATCGATCTCGGCGTCCGCCAGCCGCTCGTAGTGCGACGGCGCGGATGCGTCGTCGGGGTCGAAGCCGCGCAACACGGCGTCGACCAGGTGCCAGCGGCCGCCCTCTCCGATGGTGGCGCGCGCGGCCTGGATGGTGCGCAGCAGGCGGCCGCGGTCGTCCAGTTCGAAGATTGCGATGTCCAGCAGCGCGCGGGCGGCCGGGTCGGCGTCGCGGACGTTGTAGATGGTGTGGCCCTTGTGATACCAGAACGATCCACGGCGGAAGCTGACCCCGCCGTCGTCGCCGTCGTGGCGACGCGAGGCCTCGCGGGCCTGGACCGCGACGGTTTCGTTCAAGAGGAGAGCGAATCCCGAGATGACCACCGCGGCGAGCAGCAGCGGGACCAGCACGCGCAGCGGCGAGATGCCGCCGGCCTTCATCGCGAGGATCTCGTACGAGCGCGCCGCCGTGCCGACCGAGAGATACGCTGCAGCGAACGCCGACGCGGGGATCAGGATCGGCAGATGTTTGTGGGGGATGCGCAGGATCAACACGATCCACGCCTCGAGGAAGCCCTTCGACGAAGTGATCACGTCGCCGAAATCCGCGAGCAGTTCGATCACGCCGACCAGAATGCTCAGCGCGACGAGCACTCCCAGGAACGCGGCTACGAAGCGGACGAGCAGATAGCGCGATAGAACGCCCACGGGCGCGGAGGCTAGCATTGCGGGTCGTAAGGGGCAGTGCAGCGCTCGGTCGCAGTCCGCTTCGCGCGGTCCTCACGATCGGCAACTTCGACGGTCTTCACATCGGTCATCGCCAGATCCTGCGCACCGTGATCGACCGCGCGCGCGCCCACGACGGCGAGGCCGTCGTCTACACCTTCGATCCGCATCCGCGAAAGTTTCTGCAAACGAGTCGCGGGCCGTCGCTTCTCACCACCACCGAACAGAAGCTCGAGCTGCTCGCCGCCGCGCAGATCGACCTGGTCGTGATCGAACCCTTCACCGCCGAGTTCGCGAAGACTACGCCGGAACGTTTCGTGCGCGAGCACGTGCATGCGCATCTCGCGCCGCTCGAGGTCTACGTGGGATACGACTTCCACTACGGGCGCGACCGCGCCGGGTCGATGAGGCTGCTCACCGAGCTGGGGCCGCGTCTCGGCTTCGCGGTCACGATCATCCCCGAAGTGACGATCGCCGGGCGTGACGTCTCGTCGAGCCGCATCCGCGAACTGCTCGCGGCGGGTGACGTCGAGGACGCGAAGCGCCTGCTCGGTCGCTCGTTCGCGGTGCGTGGCACGGTGATGCGGGGCGACCAGCGCGGGCACCGGCTCGGCTTCCCGACCGCGAACCTGTCGCCGGAGAACGAAGTGATCCCGGCCCACGGCGTCTACGCCGGGCACGTGCTGCTGCTCGACGAGGGCACGCCGGCGGCCGGCACGCGCTTCGCGGCGGTGACCAACGTCGGGAGCCGGCCCACCTTCCAGGAGGACGACGCCCCGGTGCTCGCGGAGGCGCACCTGCTCGACTTCGCGGGCGATCTCTACGGCCGGCGCCTCGAGGTGTCTTTCGAGGCGCGGCTGCGCGGCGAAGAGCGCTTCCCGAACGCCGATGCGTTGCGCGCGCAGATCGCGCGCGACGTCGAAGCCGCCCGCCTGAAGCTCGCGTCGCCGTGAGCCAGGTGCCTTCGAAGACGCGCCGCCGGCTCCGGCGTCTGCGCGATCCCCGGCTGTGGATCGGCGTCGCCGTCACCGCCGCCACGTTGATGCTCGCGGCGCGCGGCGTGGACTTTCGCACGCTGCTGCACGATCTCTCGCGCGCCAATCTGCTGTTGCTCGTCGGTCTCTCCGTCCCGATCCATCTGCTCACGCTGTGGGTGCGCGCGCTGCGCTGGCGCCACCTGACCAATGCCGTGTGCGCGACGTCGCGTGGCGCGCTGTTCCGCGCCACCGCCGTCGGCGCGCTCGCCAACAACGTGTTTCCGCTGCGCATCGGGGAAGTGGTGCGCGCGTACTACCTCG
>JAGSPS010000250.1 GCA_018262315.1 Deltaproteobacteria bacterium
GTCCGCCCACTGCTGCGCTCGCGCCCGCGAAGAAGGTCCTCCCCGCAGCCGTCCGCAGCAGCAACAGCGCGAGCCCGAGCTGGATGCCCAGACCGAAGAGCACGGTGCGCCACGGCATCCGGCGCCGGTCGACCGAGAACGCCCACGCGATCGCGATCATCGCGACCAGCCCGAGCGCCGAGACGAAGCGCAGTCCGATGTCGCTCACGCGCCGCGCCCGGCGACGATGCCGACCAGCGCGCGCGCCGCGCCTTCCGGATCGCGCGCACCCGCGACCGCCGAGATCACGCACACCGCGGCAGCGCCCGCGCGCACGACGTCGCCGGCGCGCGACGCGTCGATCCCGCCGATCGCGACGACCGGCCGCGGCGCCGCGATGCGCACCACCTCGGCGAGCGCGTCGAGTCCGAGCGCGTCGTAGGCCGACTCTTTCGACGTGGTGCCGAAGATCGGCCCGAACGCGATGTAGTCGACCGGCTCGCCGCGCGCGGCGCGCACCTGTTCGAGCGTGTGCGTCGAGCGACCGACGAGCAGCCGCTCGCGCGCACTCGCCGGGACGCATGCCGGAGCCAGATCGTCCTGACCGAGGTGCACGCCGTCCGCGCCGGCGGCCAGCGCGAGATCGAAGCGGTCGTTCACGAAGAAGAGCGCGCCGTGCGCCTGCGCGAGCGCGCGGATCGACTCGGCCCAGGCGAGCGCCTGCGCATCCGTCGCGCGCTTGGCGCGCAGCTGCAGCATGCTCGCGCCGCCGGCGAGCGCAGCACGCGCCTGCCGGGCGGGGTCGAGCGACCAGCGCGGGTCGTCGTCGCAGAGCACGTAGAGCCCGCGCACGGCGCTGGAAGGTTTCTTCAAGGCCGCTCCGGCATCTCGATACCGAGCTCGGTGATCTTCTTGCGCAGCGTGTTGCGGTTGATGCCGAGCAGCGCTGCGGCGCGCAGCTGATTGCCGCCGGTGTGCGCGAGCACGGCTTCGAGCAGCGGCCGTTCGGTTCGCTCGAGGATGCGCGGATGCAGGTCTCGGGGATCGGCGCCGCGCAGCAGCGACTCGACCTCGCTGCGGACGAGTTCTTCGAGCGATGCGCCGGCCTCTTCGGGCGGGGGCGGCGCGCCGCGCAGGAAGGCGAAGTCGTCGGGCGTGAGCACGTCGCGACTCGCCAGCACGAGCGCGCGCTTGATGGCGTTCTCCAGCTCGCGCACGTTGCCCGGCCACTCGTAGGAGCACAGCTGATCGAGAGCGGACTCGGAGAGCAAGCGGGCCTGCGTGCCGAGTTCCTCCGCGTAACGCGCGGTGAAATGCTCGGCGAGCACGGGGATGTCTTCGGGACGCTCGCGCAGCGGCGGGATCTCGATCGGCACCACGCGCAGCCGGTAAAGCAGGTCTTCGCGGAAGCGGCCGTCGCGCACGTGCTGGTCGAGGTCGCGGTGTGTTGCAGCGACGATGCGCACGTCGATCTTCTCGGCGCGCTTGCCGCCGACCGCCGTGACCTCGTCGCTCTGCAACACGCGCAGCAGCTTGGCTTGCAGGTCGATCGGCATGTCGCCGATCTCGTCGAGGAAGAGCGTGCCGCCAGACGCCTCGCGGAAGCGGCCCAGCCGAGACTCGACGGCGCCCGTGAAGGCGCCCTTTTCGTGCCCGAAGAGTTCGCTCTCGAGCAGTTCGCGCGGGATCGCCGCCGCGTTCACCGCGACGAAGGCGCCCGCCGCGCGCGCCGACGCCTGGTGGATCGCGCGCGCCACCAGTTCCTTGCCGGTGCCGCTCTCGCCGGTGATCAGCACCGCGACGTCGCGCGCGGCCACGCGCCCGATCGTCTTGAAGACCTCGAGGATCGCGCTGCTGCGACCGACCAGGCGATCGCCCGCGCCGCTCGCGCGGCCGCGCACTTCGCGCCGCAGCGAGCGCACCTCGCGCTCGAGCGCGCGCGTGCGCAGCGCCTTCTCGACCAGCGCCAGCACCTCGGCCACCTGGAACGGCTTCACCAGATAGTCGAGCGCGCCGCGCTTCATCGCCTCGACGGCGTTCTCGAGTGTGTTCTGCGCGGTGATCACCACCACCGCAGTCTCGGAGCCCATGCCGCGCAAGCGGTCGAGCAGTTCGAGACCAGTGGGCTCCGGCATGCGGATGTCGAGAAAGGCGATGTCGAAGCCGCCGCCCGGCAGCAGCGACCACGCCGCCTCGCCCGAGTCGACGTCGACGACTTCGTGCCCCACGTCTTCCAGCGCCTCGCGCAGCACGAAGCGGATCGACGCCTCGTCGTCGGCCACCAACACGCGCGCCTTTGCCTGGTTCATGCGGCCCTTCTGAGCGGCAGCAGCACGCGCACGCGCGTGCCCTGACCGGTGCGGCTTTCCACTTGCAGCACGCCGCTGTGCTGCGTCACGAAATGGCGTGCGAGTGCGAGGCCGAGGCCGGTCCCGCGCGACTTGGTCGTGAAGAACGGCGTCGCGATGCGGTCGCGCACCGCTTCGGGAATGCCGCAGCCGCTGTCCTCGAAGTCGATCGCGACGCTGGGCACGCGCTCGCCGTTGCCGAGGTCGATGCGGTGATCGAGGCGCAGATGCGTGCTGATGCCGAGCGTGCCATCGCGGTCTGTCATCGCTTCGAGCGCGTTGCGACCGAGGTTCAGGAACACCTGCATCAGGCGGTCGGCGTCGGCGAGCAGCTCGGGGATCGAGGGGTCGAAGTGACGCTCGACGCGTCCGCGCGCGCCGAGCGGATCGACGGCGAGCACATCGAGCACATCGTCGAGCACGCGGTGCAGGTTCACCGGCGCGAGGCGGATCTCGCCGGCGCGGCCGAAGACGAGGAAGTCGTCGAGCAGCGCGGCGATGCGGTCGACCTCGCGCACGATCAGCTTGGCGGCGGCGCGGTCGCGCTCGCTCGCGGCGCGCTTTTCCAGCAGCTCGGCGGCGCCGCGGATCCCGCCCAGTGGATTGCGCACTTCGTGGGCGATGCCCGAGGCGATCTGGCCGAGCGCCGCGGCGCCCGCGCGCTCGCGCTCGACCTCGCGCAGCGCCGCGCCGAGCGTCCGGTCGCGCAGCCCGACGACGGCGCCGTCCGGCTGCCCCGCCTCGTCCGCGAGCGGCGCGACGGCGGCGTCCACCAGCAGGTCGCCTTGGAAGCGCCGCGGCACGCGCACCTCGTGCTCGACGCAGGAAGCGCCGGTCGCGAGCGCCGCGCGCACGGCCTTGGCGAAGCCGCCCGCGCCGACCACCTGCTCGATCGGCCGTCCCGCGACGGCTTCGGTCGACGTCTCGAGAATCCGGCACGCCTCGGCATTCAGGCGCACCAGGCGGCCCTCGCCGTCGACGACGGCCACTCCGTCGACGAGCGCATCGAGAATCCGCGGGAGATCGTGGGACATGCTGAGCAGGACGGGCCTCGCTGCCCAAGATTTGGGCAAGCTAGCCACCGCGCTCTGCGGCGTCTAGCAGCCTGCTAGGCGGGCGGCGGCCGCTGCAACGCGAAGCGGCGTAGAATCGGCGCTCACCGCCGCAGTGGATCAGGGGAAACGAGATGCCCGATGCGACCGTCGTCCTCCACCAGTTTGCGTCCTCTCACTACAACGAGAAGGCGCGCTGGGGCCTCGACTGGAAGGGCGTGGTGCATCGGCGCGAGACCCATCTGCCGGGTCCCCACGCGTTGGCGATGAAGCGGCTCTCCGGGCAGACGGCGACGCCGGTGCTGTGTCTCGAGGGCGCCGTGAACGCCGGCTCGGCGGCGATCCTCGATGCGCTCGAAGCGCGCTTTCCCGAGCGACCGCTCTACCCCGCAGATCCCGCGCTGCGCGAGCGCGCGCTCGCGATCCAGCGCGACTTCGACGCCGAGGTCGGTGTAGCAGTGCGCACCGCCGCCTTCTCGGTGCTGCTCGAAGAGCGCGACCATCTGTGCGCCACCTTTGCGGGGCACCGCTCGCGGCCGGTGCAGGCGCTCTACCGCGCGACCTTTCCGGTGCTCGCGCCGATCATCGCGAAGGCCAACGGCGTCACCGGCGCCGCCGCCGTCGAGCGCGCCTTCGAGCGCACGCAGCGCGCGCTCGACTTCGTCGCGCGCGAAGTGGGTCCGAGCGGCTACCTCGTCGGCGACGCCTTCTCGGTGGCCGATCTCTGTTGCGCCTCGCTGCTCGCAATCCTGGTCGATCCGCCGCATCCCGACATGTCGCATCCGAAGCCGATGCCCGCGCGCATCGAGGCGTTCCTGGCTCGCTTCGCGCAGCATCCCGCGGCCGCGTGGGTGCTCGAACAGTACGCGCGCCACCGGCCGCCCTCCTGCGCAATCGCGGTCTGACCCACGGGCCCGCTCGGGGCTACGCTCGCCGCCGATGCGGACCCAACTCACGGCTGCCGAAGCGCAGCAACTGATCCTCGACGCGGCCGTGCCGCTGCCTCCGGAAACCTGCGCCGCGGCCGATGCCCAGGGGCGCGTGCTCGCCGAGCCGGTCGTCTCGCGGCGCACGCTGCCGCCCTTCGACGTCTCGGCGATGGACGGTTACGCGGTGCGCAGCGCCGACCTCGCGCGCGCCGCGGCGGCCACGCCGGTGGCGCTGCCCGTGGCGTTCGAGATCGCGGCGGGAGGCGCGCCGGATCGCGCGCTCGCGCCGGGAGAGGTCGCGCGGATCTTCACCGGCGCGCCGATTCCGCCGGGAGCCGACGCCGTAGTGCGACAGGAAGACGTGCTGCGCGAAGGGGAGCGCGCGCGCTTCGAAGCGCCTGCGCCGCTTGCCGACAACGTGCGCTCCGCCGGCGAAGACGTGCGCGCCGGCGAGACGGTGCTGGACGCTGGTGTGCGACTCGGTCCCGCGGCGCTCGGCATGCTCGCGTCGTTGGGGCGCACGCACGTGAGCGTCCACCAGCGCCCACGCGTCGCGATCCTCTCGGGCGGCGACGAGCTGATCGAACCCGACGGCGACCCGACGGGCGGGCGCATCGTGTCTTCGAATTCGTACTCGATCGCGGCGCAGTGTCGCGAGGTCGGCGCCGAGCCGATCTATCTCGGCATCGCGCGCGATCGCCCCGAAGAGCTGGAGCGCTTCGTGCGTGCGGGG
>JAGSPS010000251.1 GCA_018262315.1 Deltaproteobacteria bacterium
CGCCGCGTGACCAGACTCTGGAGCGCCATCACGATCTCGCACGCCACGGGGATCGGGTCCACCGCGAGATGCGGCATCGACGCGTGTCCGCCGCGACCCGTGATGTCGATCGAGATCAGGTCGCCGGCGGCCAGGATCGGGCCCGGGCGCGTCGCGATGCGGCCGCGCGGAAGCGTCGAGTCGACGTGGATCGCGAACGCCGCGTCGACGCGCGGCTCGGCGTCGAGTAGTCCCTCGTCGATCAGGATGCGCGCGCCGCCGTAGCCCTCTTCGCCCGGTTGGAAGAGCAGCTTCACGGTGCCGGCGAACGCGTTGCGGCGCCGCACCAGCAGGCGGGCAGCGCCCGCGAGCATCGCGACGTGCGCGTCATGCCCGCACGCATGCATGCGGCCCTCGTGTCGCGACGTGAACGGGAGGCCGGTTTCCTCCTGCATCGGCAGCGCGTCCATATCGGCGCGCAGCAGGATCGTGGGACCGGGCTTCGCGCCGCGCAGCGTCGCGACCACGGCGCTCGTCGCGCCGCCGGTTGCGAGCTCGACGTCGAGATCGCCGAGCGCTTCGAGCACCGAGCGCTGGGTCTCCGGGAGTACGACGCCCAACTCCGGGCTCTCGTGAAGGCGGCGGCGCAGCCGGATCGCAGCCACGAGTTCGGCGCGCGCTTCGTCGTGGAGACCGTCGAGCAGTGTCGTCATGGTCGGCTAGCGTAGCCACCTCGAACGGGGAGCCGCGAGTTGGCTGAGGCCGTGATCCGCAAGAGCCTCGTGATTCGCGGGCGGGTACAGGGCGTGTGGTTCCGCGGTGCGACGCAGCGCCAGGCGCACGCACTCGGCGTCGCGGGATGGGTGCGCAACTGCGCCGACGGCAGCGTCGAAGCGGTCTTCGAGGGCTCGCCCGCACTCGTCGCCGCCGCCGTCGCGTTCTGCCACGAAGGTCCCCGCAACGCCCGCGTCGATCACGTCGAATCCCGCAACGAACCCCCCGAAGGTCTCACCCGCTTCTCCATTCGAGAGGACGGAGGGACGGACGGAGGGGACGGTCCTCGACGTGGACGGGCTGGGGACTGAAGGGACAGACCTCCGCGAAGGGTGTCCCTCGCGTCCGTGCCCCGTCCACGTCGAGGACCGTCCCCTTTCTCCTCAGGGCGTCGCGAACTCGGATTGGATTTCGCGACGGAGAGTGGCGCCGAGTTCGGCGGTGTCGGCGTGGGTGGCGCGGCGCAGCGCGGCGTCGAAATCCTCGCCGGCGGCGATCGCGTCGAGCAGCGCGCCCAGGCCCGCGGCGCCCGCGTGCGACTCGACCCACGCGGCGGCGGCCGTCGCCTCGAGATAGGCGATGCGAGCGCTCGCCTCGTCGAGTCCACCGAAGCCCGGCGCGAGGCGTTCGAGCGCGATCCACTCGCCGGCGTCGATACGATGCCGCAGCAACGCGCGCTCACTGCGCGAGGCGCCGCGCTCGCCGCGCGAGGCGCGCTCGGCCAGTTCCGCGAGCCCTTCGTTCAGCCAGAACGGGCGATCGCCGCCGGTGCGCTCAGCGAATATCGCATGGGTGAATTCGTGGAAGAGCAGCGAGCGCATTTCACCGGCGGGATGCGCGGCCGACGCGACGTGGATGCGCCCGTCGAAGAAACCCACGGTCGGGAAGCTGAAGCGGTGCTGATGGGCGGCGAGATAGGCCGCCTTGCCGTAGAGCACGACGCCGGTCGGCTCGGCGGGTGCGACGCCGAGTCGCGCAACGACATCGCGATACGCCTCTTCGAGATAGCGCAGCACCGTGCCCGCATAGTCGGGCGACGCCTCGCCGAGACGCGCGTCGTAGCGGACTCGAAAGTGTGGACTCTGCGCCGCGACGAGTCGCAGCGGTCCCGATCGGCTCTGCTCCTCCGAGAGTCGATGCTCGTCGCGCAGCGCTGCGAGTCGCCGTTCGGCGGAGGCGCGAAAGGCTTCGTGCTCGTCACCCGCGTGCGCGAGAAACGCTTCGAGGTGTCGCTGCGCTGCGCCGAGTCGCCCGCGCTGGCGATCGAGCAGTGCCAGATACCAGTGCGCCTCGGGATTGCCGGGTTCGAGACGCAGCACACCCTCGAGCGACACCGCCGCACGTGCGGCTTCGCCGCGGCGAAGATCGTCGAGTGCGCCGCGCACCAGCAATGCGACGCGCCGTTCGCTCTCGCTGCGGTCGCGCCCCGCCGCACGCGGCGGCGGACCGACCACCTTCCCTCCCCACAGATCGCCCACCGAGCCTGCCGATCCCGGCAGGCTCGCCGCATCGGACGGAACCGCCTTCGGATCGTCGCTGACGTGCGTCTGGCCTTCGGCGTCGACCCAGACGTACAGCTCGGCACGCGCCGTTGCAGCGAACAGCGCACACGCAAACGCGACGCACACGGGCAGCGACGGGATGCGCGTCAAGCGCCCTTCGCTGCCTCGGCGGCGAGGTGCGGCAGTTCGGGCAGCAGCAGTTTCTCGAGGGCCAAGCGGATCGCCGCGCGCGATCCGGGCAACGCCGCGACGACGCGCCCGCGCACCGTCCCGGCGAGCGCGCGCGACAGCAGCGCGGCCGAGCCGATTTCCTGATACGACAGCGTGCGAAACAGTTCGCCGAAGCCCGGGATCACACGGTCGAGGATCGGTTCGAGCGCTTCGGGCGTCACGTCGCGCACCGCGATGCCGGTGCCGCCGGTGAGCAGCACCGCCTGCACGTCGTTGCGCATCACCGCAACGTCCACGGCGGCGCGAATCGCATCGACCTCGTCGGGCACGATGCTGCGGTCGGCGACGCGATGACCGGCGCCCTCGAGCAACGCGACGACCAGCGCACCGCCGCTGTCGTCAGCGAGCGTGCGGGTGTCCGAGACCGTGATCACCACGGCGCAGAGCCGCTGCTGCGCGTGGTGACGGTGGCCGGAGACGCTCGACGCCTCGCTCACGGGTGATCGTCCACCCAGTACTCACCGTCGGTCGCGATCTCCTTCTTCCAGATCGGGACCGTCTCCTTGAGCGTGTCGATCGCGAAACGACAGGCCTCGAAGGCTTCCGCGCGATGCGCCGCGGCAGCCACCACCACGACGGCCAGATCGCCGATTTCGAGATGACCCACCCGGTGCGCGATCGCAACGCGGGCGGCGGGCCAGCGCTGCGCAGCCGCGTCGCAGATGCGCTCCATCTCGACGAGCGCCATCGCGGGATAGGCCTCGTATTCGAGCTGGCGGATCGCCCGACCGCGCGCGTGGTCGCGCACCGCGCCGAGGAAGCTCACGACGCCACCGGCATCCGCTCCGGCAACCCGCGCCGCGACGGCTGCCGCGTCGAGCGGTCGCTCCGAGATCGTGCAGCGCGCGCGGCCTGGATCCGGGTTCGCGCGGCGGTTCGAACCACCGGAGACGGGCGGCAGGAACGCAACCTCGTCGCCGTCCGCGAGCACCGCGTCGTCGCTCGCGAACTCGCGATTCACCGCGACGCGCAAGCGGCCGGCAAGTTTCTCGAACGCCGGCTGGGAGGCCATCAGCAGCTCGCGCAGCGCGACGACCCGCGCGCGCTCGGGAAGCGCCACCGCGAGCTCCTTCGCCCCCGCCGCTTCGCGCAGTGAACCGAATAGCAACACGCGCACCTGCATGGGCCCAGCCTAGTGCCCGCAGCGGCGTCGCTCAACGACCCGGGCGGAACGGCCGATGCCCAGCGCATGGACGACAACACCGAGTTCGCCCAGCGCCTGCGCGCGCAGGTCGAGAACGTGATCGATCGGCTGCGCCCCGGCCTGTTGGCGGACGGCGGCAACGTCGAGCTGGTTGGTGTCGACGCGAGCGGCGTCGTCAGCCTGCTCTTCCAGGGCGCCTGCGCGCGCTGCCCCTCGCAACTCGCGACGCTGCGCTTCGTGATCGAGGCGACGCTGCGCCGGGAAATTCCAGCGGTGACGCAGGTGGTCCCGGTGGAGCCGCAGGCGGCGTAGCTCCGCGAACGCGCCGCGGAGTCGTAGGGCAGGCCACGGGAGGCCTCCGGACAGGCCGCGGAGTCTCCGCGACGGGCCTCGGAGTCTTCGGGCGCGACGCGGAGTCTTCGAGCTGCGCGGTCGGCGCTACAAAGAGAGCTTGGGCATCCCGCTCATCGTGATCTTGCCGTTGAGCGTGGCGCCCTCTTCGATCGCGATCGAGCCGGCCTCGATGTCGCCTTCCACGCGCGCGGTCTTGTGGAGCACGAGCCGCTCGGACGCGAAGATGTTCCCGGTCACGGTGCCGGAGACGATCACGCTGCGCGATCGCACGGTCGCCATGATCTCGCCGGTCTCGCCGACGATGAGGGTGTTCTGGCTGGTGATCTCGCCGCGGAAGCAGCCGTCGATGCGGACGGTGTCCTTGAAGCTGAGCTTGCCCTCGAATTCCGACCCCTGGTCGATGAACGCACTCAGGTTCGGAGCGCCTCCTCCGGTCGGGGTCGGGGTCGGGCTCTGGGGAATCGCGGCCAGCACCGTCTCGCCACTCGCTTCCTCGCCACGCGTTCGCAGAAATGCCATGGATCCCCTCCTTCTCGGGTTTGCAACACGCGCCGTGCATCGGCCCGATGTGCAATGGACTTGAGTCGAAGCGGCAACCCGCGCCGTCAGAGCCGCGCCGCAACGGCGGAGCCAGAGGGCGTCCCCTAGACTCGTTCGCCCATGTCGGTCGCGGCCCCGGATCCCGAATCGCTCCTGCGCCGCAGCCTCGAGACGGGCCGCATCCACTCCGCCTACCTGCTCTCCGGCCCGCCCGCGACGACGCGCGAGGCCGCGCTCCGCTTCGCGCGCAGCCTCGTTTGCGAGGCGTCGGAGGCACGCCCCTGCGAGAGCTGCGCGAGCTGCCGCCGCTCGACGGCGCGCGAGCAGATCGCGCTCGACGGGACGGGCAAGTCGGGACCGCTGTTGCGCCACATCGGCGACCACGCGGACCTGCTGTGGGTCGAACGCGGCCAGGGCGACACGCGCGTGCGCATTGGCCAGATCCGCGCCGTGCAGCAGGCGCTGCGTCTGCGCTCGAACGAAGGCGGCCGTCGCGCCGCG
>JAGSPS010000252.1 GCA_018262315.1 Deltaproteobacteria bacterium
GGATCTGCTCCGCCATCGGGTTCGACACCGCGACGCGCCCGGCCTCGTCCACTACGATGAGGCCGCTGTACATGTTCTGGATTGTGCTCTCCATGTAACGGCGCAGGTCACGGACATGCTTCTCGAGGCGCTCGCGCTCGGTCACGTCGGCGAGCACGAGCAGGATGCGGCCCTCCGCGTCGAGCTTCTCGGCACGGACGTCGAAGGCGCGGGCGTGCTCGCCGTCGCGCGCGTGCGCAATGCGCGGCGTGCACGCGACACCGGAGCGCGCGCGCGCGAGCAGTTCGGGCACGTCGGCGCTCGCCAGCAGCTCGGCGGGCAGCACCGCGTTGAGCGGCCGCCCTTCGGCAGCGCCGCCTGCGAGGAAGGCGCGCTCGAACTCGGGATTCCCGGTGACGAGACGGCCCTCGGCGTCGAGCACGGCGAGCGCAGCGGGGAAGTGGTCGACGATCGCCGCGTGCAGCCGCTCGAGCGAGCGGATGCGCTGGCGCACGGCGCGGCGCGCCGAAGCGGCGCGCCAGGCGCGGATCTGTTCGAGGGCGACGGCGGGGAGCACTTCGGCGTAGTCCGCACTCGCGGTCACGTAATCGGCGGCGCCGGACCGGAAGGCCTCGAGCGCAACGTCGGCGGTCGCCTCGGGCGAAACGATCACCACCGGTGGACCGCCCCGCCGCAGCGCCGCGAGCACACGCTCGCCTTCGGCGCCGAGATCGCGGTCGACGACCACCAGATCGGCGCTGCTGCGCGCCAGTTCGATCGCGGCGGCGGCGTCGTGGACGACCTCGATGCGCACCGCGCGCCCGATCCGGCGCAGCGCCTCGACGGTACCGAGCTTGCCGCCACCCTGGCGCGGCGACGGCTCGGCAACGACGATGCGAACAGGCTCTCGCGCTCGACCCACCCGATTCGACTCCGAACGAAGCGACTTCGTCGCTGTGAGCGGCCGCCGTCTGCGCGCTCGCGAGACTCGGCGCGGCTCATAGATTCGGGGGGCGGTGGCAATCTATCCCATCAAGCGGGGTCGACCAACCCGGGCAGGCGAAGGCCGTGCTTGCCGAGTTTTCGGTAGAAGGTGCTGCGACCGATGCCGAGGCGACGCGCCGCGTCGGTCGCGTTGCCACCGGACTCGAGCAGCGCGCGCTCGAGCGCGCTGCGCTCATAGGCGTCCAGCGAGAGCGGCAACGCAGCGAGCGCGGGTGTGCCGGCGCCTTCCGGGGCCGCCGCGCGCGCGACCGCCAACGGCAACACGCGGCGGTTCCGTCCCATCGGCAGATCCGCGGCGCGCAGCCACGGACCCTTGGCGAGCGCGAGCGCCGACTCGATCACGTTCTCCAGCTCGCGCACGTTGCCGGGCCAGTCGTGCTCCATCAGCCGCGCGAGCGCGTCGTCGGCGACGCCGTCCACGACGACCCCGCTGCGGCGTTGCTTGTCGAGGAAGTGCTGCACCAGAAGAGGCACGTCGTCGAGCCGCTCGCGCAGCGGGGGGATCTCGATGCGCACGACGTTCAGCCGGTAGAAGAGGTCCATGCGGAAGCGATTCGTCTCGACCATCGCGGCCAGGTCGCGGTGCGTGGCGGAGACGACGCGCAGGTCGACCGGAATGGCGCCTGAGCCGCCCACGGGCCGCACCTCCTTCTGTTGGAGCGCGCGCAGCAGCTTGGCCTGCATCGAGATCGGCAGCTCGCCGATTTCGTCGAGGAAGAGTGTCCCGCCCTTCGCCATCCGGAACAGGCCCGGCGCGCCGACGGCGCCCGTGAAGGCGCCGCGCTCGTGGCCGAAGAGCTCGCTCTCGATGATCGACTCCGGGAGCGCGCCGCAGTCGACCGGCACGAAGGGTCCGTCGCGGCGACGGCTCGTCGCGTGGACCGCGCGTGCGACGAGTTCCTTGCCGGTGCCGCTCTCGCCCTGGATCAGCACGTGACTCTCGTTGTGGCGCAGGCTGTCGATGGTGCGGAGCAGCCGGCGCATCTTCGGCGCGCGCCCGATCAGTTCCGGCGCGCGCGAGCGATCTTCGAGGCGCTCCTCGAGCTCCCGGTTGCGACGCAGCAGGCGCCTCCGTTCGAGAGCCTTCTGCACGGTGGTGCGAACGCGGTGTACGTCGTCGAAGGGCTTCTCGAGGTAGTCGAACGCGCCGCGGCGGATACAGCGCACCGCGCTCTCGATGCTGGCGTGGCCGGTCATCACGACGACCTCGATTTCGGGTCGCTCGCGTTTGATGCGGTCGAGCATCTCGAGACCGCTCGCCGTACCGATCACGAGGTCGAGCAGCGCGACGTCGAGTTCCGGGTCCGCGAGCGCAGCATCGGCCGCGTCCGGACTCTCGGCCAGCACGAGCCGATGACCGTCTTCGCGCAGGATGCGGCCTAGCGCCCTCAGCATCAGCGGCTCGTCGTCGACCACCAGCACCATCGCCGGCGTGACCTCCGGCCTCGGGGAGCGCACGCGGATCGAAGCAGCGCTGTTCTCGCGACTCATGGAGGCCCTATCGGTCCCAGAAGTGGGACGCTTGAGCTGCGCGTCTTGCTGGGCCGCCTCGGCGCCCTACAATGCGCGCGCCCCCCTCCGCTGTCGCGGAGGACCCAACACTGCGTCGGTCCCATGTTCTGATCGTCGACGACGAGGAGCTGTATCGCCGCGCTCTCGAGCGCATCCTCGTCCGCTGTGGTTACACGATCACCTGCGCGCGCGACGCCAGCGAGGCGCTAGCCGTCGTGTCGGCCGAGCCGGTCGACCTGGTGCTCTGCGACGTGCGCATGCCGGGCATCAGCGGCCTCGAGCTGGTGCGGCAGATCCACGAAGTGGACGCCGATCTGCCCTGCATCGTGATGACCGGCTACGACTCGGTCGAGCATTCCATCGACGCGCTGCGCGCCGGCGCCTTCTGGTACCTGCACAAGCCCTTCGAGGGTTCCCTCGACGTCGTGCGGCGCCTGGTCGAGCAGGCGATCGAGCACCGGCGGCTGCGCACCGAGAACCGCCTGCTCCAGAATCAGCTCCGCTCGCGCTACCGCTTCGACAACGTGGTGGGCCAGAGCGCAGCGCTGCGCGCGGTGCTCGATCTCGTCGACAAGGTGGCCGACAGCGACTCGACGGTGCTGATCACCGGCGAGAGCGGCACCGGCAAGGAGCTGATCGCGCGCGCGATCCACTACAACAGCCGACGCGCCGAGCGCGTGCTGGTTTCGCTCAATTGCGGCGCGATTCCCGAGGAGCTCCTCGAGTCCGAACTCTTCGGCCACGTGAAGGGCGCCTTCACCAACGCAGTGGCGCACCGCGAGGGACGTTTCGCCGCGGCCGACGGCGGCACGCTCTTCCTCGATGAAATCGGCGACATGAGCCCGAACCTGCAAGTGAAGCTCTTGCGCGTGCTCCAGGAGCGCAGCTTCGAGCCGGTCGGCTCCTCGAAGCCGATGCGCGTCGACGTGCGCGTGATTGCCGCCACCAACCAGAACCTCGAGAAAGCGATCCGCAGCGGCGCCTTTCGCGAAGATCTCTTCTATCGGCTGAACGTGATCCCGATCGAGGTGCCACCGCTGCGCGAGCGCAAGGAAGATCTGCCGCTGCTGGTCCAGCACTTCCTCGACCGCCTGAACCCCGAGAAGGCGCGCAAGGTCGAGGGCGTCAGCGCGGCTGCACTCGAGCGCATGCTCGAACACGATTGGCCCGGCAACGTGCGCGAACTCGAGAACCTGATCGAGCGGATGGTGGTGATACGGGGGGAAGGCGTGCTGGACGTCTCGGATCTACCGGCGCAGTTCCGCCGCGGCGCGGCGGCGAGCGACGCGACGGTGCCGAACCTCGGGCCCGGCGGCGTCGATTTCAACGACGTGATCGACCGGCTCGAGACGAAGCTGATCCTCCAGGCGCTCGACCGGACCGGGTGGAACAAGAACCAGGCGGCGCGGCTGCTGGGCCTGAACCGCACCACGCTGATCGAGAAGATCAAGAAGAAGGGACTCGAGTCGCAGGCTCCCGTGGCTGACCCCGCGGCCCCCCCGCCCTTCGGAGTTCAATAGCGTGACTGCGCTGGCGCTCGCTTGCCGGGATTCTGACGCTCGGCGCGCGCCCGCCTCCGCTGGCGGCAGACGCCGGATCGCCTGAAGCGCAGCCCTCCCACTCCATCCCGAACCGAGAACCCGCCGCCGGACGCGGGTTTGCGCGCGCCCATCGCGCGTCGCCGAACTCGCTGCGGAGTTGCGCGGTGCGCTGGCGGCGCGGGCCCTCACGCGTTGGCACATGCCGTGCTCTTTCCGTGCATCGTTGATGCAGCCAGCCGGCAGGGGCCCGGCACGGGGGTGCGAAACGATCGCGATGGAAGGGGACCAGAACGCCATGGAGACGATGCTGCGCGACGCGAAGGAGCAACACAACGAGGTTCCGGCGTCGGTGAAGGAGCAAATCGTGCTCGAGCACGCTCCGCTGATCCGATACATCGTGAATCGGATCGCGGTCCGGCTTCCCTCCCACATCGACCTCGACGACCTGCACAACACCGGCGTCATCGGTCTGATGGACGCGATCGAGAAGTACGACCCCGACAAGAATTGCAAGTTCAAGACCTACGCCGAGTTCCGCATCAAGGGCGCCATCCTCGACCAGCTCCGCTCGCTCGACTGGGTGCCGCGCAGCGTGCGCCAGAAGGGTCGCCGGCTGGAGCGCGCGTACGGCGAGGTCGAGCAACGACTCGGTCGTTCGGCGAGCGAAGAGGAAGTCGCCGATTCGCTCGGCCTGCAGCTCGAGAAGTTCCACGAGCTGCTCAATCAGGTTCGCGGCGTGTCGCTCGTCAACCTCGAGGAACTGCGCGGCAGCAACTCCGAGGGCGACCGCACGGGTTCGTATGCGGACATCGTCGAGGACGTTCACTCCGAGAACCCCTTCTCCGCGCTGAAGCAGCAGGAGACCCGGGGAGTGATCGCGGACACGATCGGCTCGCTGCCAGACAAGGAGCGGCTGGTGCTGACGCTCTACTACTACGAAGACCTGAACATGAAGGAGATCGGCTCGATCCTCGGGATCACCGAATC
>JAGSPS010000253.1 GCA_018262315.1 Deltaproteobacteria bacterium
CGCACGTGATCGAGGCGCAGCGTGCTACCGAGCGCTCGCTCGACGTGCACGCACTCGGTCCGCTCGAGCTCGTCACGCGTCGACTCGATCTCTTCCGCCAGCGTCACGATGCGCTCGATGTTGGCGCGCCAGCGGGCGATCTCCTGGTAGGCGTTCACGAACCAGGTGAGCCCGCCCGACACCTCGTTGTAGGCGATCCGGGTCTGCATGACGCTTCCGAGCGTCAGGTGGCCGGCGAAGAATGCGGGCGCCGCCACCAGCAGGGGAATCAGCGAGTTCGCCTGACCGATACCCGTCGTGAGCAGGCCCAGATTTCGCTGGGCCCGGATCAGCTGCCACCAGTTCCGGATCACGTATTGGAACCTCTCGAGCGCGAGGCGCCGCTCGGCGCCTGCTCCGTTGGCGAGCGCGATCGGCTCCACGTTCTCGCGGAAGCGCACCAGTTTGAAACGGAAGTCGGCCTCGTAGCGCTGGCGGTCGAACTGGATGCCGGCGAGCTTGCGGCCGACGCGGTGGGTGACCAAGGTGGCGATGAGGGCGAAGAGGATCGCCACCCACATCATCAGGCCGGGGACCTGGATGTGGTTGCCGGCCACCTGGAACTTCCAGTTGCCCGAGAGCCTCCAGAGAATCGCCGCAAAGGAGACCAGCGTCGCAACGGCCGAGAGCAGCGAGAGCGACAGCCCGAGCGCGCTCAACACGTACTCGCGTACGTCCTCGGCGATGCGCTGGTCCGGGTTGTCGGTCGCCTTGCGGTGCAGCTCGATCTGGCAGTACGCGTGCGAGGTGATCCACTCCTTGATGAAGTGGTCGGTGAGCCAGTGCCGCCAGCGGATCTCGAGCGCCTGCCGCAGGTAGATCCGGTACGTGGACACGAACACGAAGCCGAGCGCGATGCCGAGGAAGAGCGCGATGGCCGAGGTGAAGGCCGCCATCTGCTTGTCCTGGAACGCGTCGAAAATGCGGCGCTGCACGTCCGAGAGCAGCACGTTGCCATAGACGGTGCCGAGCTCGAGCGCGACCGTCGCCGCGAGCAGCAGGCCCCCCTTCGGCGCGTCCGAAGACGTCCAGTAGAGACGCGTCAGCCGGGCGAGATGGCGGGCGAAGCGCGGCCCGAACAGGGCATGCGTATGCGTGAGCGGCACCACGAGCCTCCTTGCTGCGTCGGCCGCATCGTAGAAGCTCCGCCGCCGCCGCGGGAGACACGCCGTGTTGACTTGGGGACGTTCCTGAAGGCAACTAAGTCAACGCCGCCAGGAACGTCCCCAAGGCAACAAGTCAACGATGGCGGCTAGGCGCCGCCGCGCAGCTCGGCCCAGGCCCAGTCGAGCCAGGGGAGCAGAGACTCGACGTCTTCGCGCTCGACGGTGGCCCCCCCCCAGATGCGCAGGCCCGGGGGTGCATCGCGATACGAAGCGATGTCGTAGGCGACGCCCTCCTTCTCGAGCAGCGCGACCAGCGCAGCGATCGTCTTGCGCTGCGCGTCGGGCGCCTGGGCCGCGAACCACTCGTCGGCGATCTGGAGGCAGATCGAGGTGCACGAGCGAGTCGCCGCATCGCGCGCGAGAAACTCGATCCACGGCGTGCGTTCGACCCAAGCGCGGATCGCGGCGAGGTTCGACTCCGAGCGCGCGATGAGGCCCGCGAGCCCGCCGGCACCCTCCGCCCAGGCCAGCCCGTCGAGGGCGTCCTCGACGCACAGCATCGACGGCGTGTTGATCGTCGAGCCCTCGAAGATCGCGGCGTCGAGCTTCCCCTTTTTGGTGAGGCGGAAGATCTTCGGCAGCGGCCTTTGCGGCGTGAACGACTCGAGCCGCGCGACGGCGCGCGGCGAGAGCGCGAGCATGCCGTGCGCCGCCTCGCCGCCCAGCACCTTCTGCCACGACCAGGTGACGACGTCGAGCTTGCGCCACGCGACGTCCATCGCGAAAACGGCCGAGGTGGCGTCGCAGAGCACGAGGCCTGCTCGATCGTCGCGGATCCAGTCGCCGTTCGGGACGCGTACGCCCGAGGTGGTGCCATTCCAGGTGAAGACCACGTCGCGCGTGAAATCGACGCCGGCGAGATCGGGCAGAGCTCCGTACTCGGCCGCGAGCACGCGCGCGTCGAGCTTCAACTGCTGGGTGACGTCCGCCACCCACTCCAGGCCGAAGCTCTCCCAGGCGAGCACGTCCACGGCTCGCTCGCCGAGCAGTGACCACATCGCCATTTCGATCGCGCCGGTGTCGGAGGCCGGCACGATGCCGAGCTTCCAATCCGCCGGGATGCCGAGCAGCGCCTTGCTGCGCTCGATCACCGCTTGCAGTCGCTGCTTGGGCGCCTTCGCGCGGTGCGAGCGACCGAGCAGCGCGCCCGAGAGCGCGTCGAGCGACCAACCCGGCCGCTTCGCGCAGGGTCCTGAAGAAAAATGGGGGCGTTGGGGGCGAACACTCGGCTTCATCGCGGGTCCCGACTCGGAGGGAGGCGCATTCTAGGCGCCGCTCCGCAGCTCGGCCATGCGCGCGACGCAGCACATGAGATGGAGCGCCCCGTCACGTCCGCCGCACGAGCCATGCGAACAGCACCGCGACCGCGATGGCGACCACCGCGACGAGGAGCGCGGCGAGCGGCGCAATGATTCCGACCACGAAGCCGTCGCCGAGCGCGGTGATCGCGACGGCCACGCCCGTTGCCACGATCGCGAGCTGCGCCCAACTGCGAGCCGTGAACACCGCGAACGCCGCCACGAGCGCGAGCACGCATTGCACCAGACGCCCGGCGAAGGACCAGACACCGACGGGGCCGCCGCTCGCGATCACCGGAAGCAACTGCAACAGCAACACGAGACCGAACACGGCCAGCGCACTCATCACGATCCAGCGCCGCTCTGCGGGCGTCATGACGCTTCCCTCACGGGCGGCGGAGACGTCCCGCCCCACACGATGCGCACGGCGCCGCCCGGCATCACCGCGACCTCACCCGTCGAAGCGAAGCCCGCGTCGAGCAGCGCCTGCTGCAGCTCGGTCGCGCTGGGAAGTCCGTACAGGTTGCCGTGCGCGCGCAACAACAGGTCGAAGAGCGCAGCGCCCGCTTGCAGGCCGAGCAGCGACGGCAAGATGCCCTCGGTGAGCACGAGCGTCTGCACGGCCACGACTCCGCTCTCGTTGAGGCGGCTCTTGATGCGCCGCAGCAGCGCGGGACGCTCCGCGGGCGCGAAGTAGTGGAAGTTGTGATTCAGCAGGATCAGGTCGAAGTTTCCGCGCGGCAGCTCCATGCTGCGAAAGTCGCCGACCAACACCTCGGCGCGGCGCGTGACGTCGGCCTCTGCGAGTCGCCGGCGCGCCTGCTCGGCGACGCCCGGGTCGATCTCGATGCCGAGGCCGATGGCGTCGCGATAGCGCGTCAGCAGCTCGGCCAGGTAGTCGCCGCGACCGCAGCCGATGTCGAGTACGCGCTGCGGATGGCGCGCACCCGGGATCGACTCGATCGCGCGCAGCGCGCGCGGCTCGACCAGCCGCGTGATCGCCGCCATGCGTTGCGCCTCGTCGCCGCCTCCGAAGAGCGGTCGCTCGGCGCCCTTCATCAGATCGGGCAGCGCACCGAGGCGATCCGCCATCGTGTCGACCGCGTACTCGAGCAGCGCGTGCAGCGACTGCGCCTCGGGCGCGTCGAGCAGCCACACCGTCGCGGGCGCCAGGCGGTACGCATCGCCCTTCTCCTGCCCCGGAGAGCCCGGCGCCTTGCGCCCGGTCTTCTGGAGCCATCCCTGCGCCTGGAGATTGCGCGCCCACGCGGCGACCAGATCGGGCGCGAGGCCGAGCCGGCCGGCGAGCGCCTCTGAATCCTGCGGCGTGCGCAGCGCCTCGAACAGGCCGAGGCGCAGGCCGGCGCGCAGCAGCGGCACCTGCGCAAAGGCGTCGAGCGCCTGCGCGAGCGCACGACCGTGGCGGGCGTTCTCGAAGATCGACGCCACTAGCCGGGCTCCAGGTTTGCGAAGCGCGTGAGCAGCGTCTTCACGCCGACGCGGTCGAACTTGATGCGCAGTTTCTGGGCGGGCCCGTTGCCTGCCACATCGAGCACCGTGCCATTCCCGAACACGGGATGGCGCACGCGCATGCCGCGCGGAATCTCCCCGCCGACGTCGTCGTACTCGGCGTGTGCGTACTCGTAGTCGAGTTCGGGTTTGGCGGAGCGCGGCGTGGACGGACCGGCGCCCTCGATCAGCGACTCGGGAATCTCGCGCAGGAAGCGCGACGGCACGCCGAAGGTGCGCGATCCAAAACGGCGCCGCTCGCGCGCGCAGGTGAGCGTGAGCCGCTCCATCGCGCGCGTCATGCCGACGTAGAAGAGCCGTCGCTCCTCCTCGATGCCACCCGCGTCGCGCGACGACACCGCGTGCGGGAAGATTCCCTCCTCCAGTCCGACCAGGAACACGAACGGGAACTCGAGTCCCTTGGCGGAGTGCACCGTCATCAGCGACACCCGTTCGGCGCGGCGGTCCCAGCCGTCGACGTCGGAGACCAGCGCCACCTGGTCGAGGAACAACTCCACGGCCGAGCGATCGTCTTCTCCGGGCGACGCGCTCTCGACGCTGAAGTCTTCCGCGGCGGAGAGCAGCTCGCGCAGATTCTCGAGTCGCGCCTGTGCCTCGGGCGAGCCTTCGGCTTCGAGATGGCGCAGATACCCGCTGCGCTGGAGCAGGTTCGCGATCGACTCGGCGAGCGGGCGCGTGCGGATCTCGCGTGCGAGTTCCTCGTGCAGCAGGGCGAACTCGCGGATCGGTCCCGCCGCGCGGCCAGCGCCGCCCTCCGCGGCGAGCCGCTGCAAGCCTTCGAGGAGCGTCACGCCATCGCGCTGGGCGATCGCGCCAGCGCGTTCGACGGTGGCCTTGCCGATGCCGCGCGGGGGCGCGTTCACGATGCGGCGCAGCGCGGCGGTGTCGGCCGGATTCAGCGCGACGCGCAGGTACGCGAGGGCGTCCTTCACCTCGGCGCGCTCGTAGAAGCGCACGCCGCCGATGATCGAGTACGG
>JAGSPS010000048.1 GCA_018262315.1 Deltaproteobacteria bacterium
CATCGATGAAGAGCAGATCTTGCGCCAGTGCTCCCTGGAACTGGGTGTAGGCGGCGTAGGGGAAGCCGAAAGCCCAACCGGCGCGGGGCGTGTGGACGTCGCGGAGCCCGTCCTGATCGACGCCCGAACCGCCGCCGCACGCGCCACCCAGGCAGAAGGCGCCGAGGTCGAGGCCGTCGGTGAGGTAGACGCCCGCCACCACCACGCCGCGCACGACGACGTCGGGATCGTGGCACTGCGCAGTGACGGAGCTCGAAAGCGTGGTCCAGCCCGCCCCGGTCCACTCGAGCACGACACCCGGGTTCTGGTTCAGGCTCACGTGGTAGGCGCAGTAGAAGAGCGCGAGCCGGTCGCCGTCGCCGTCGAGCGCGAGGCCGGTCACGGGATCCGACGTGATGAGACTCGGGAGCCGCGCGGCCTCGGCCTGCGCCGGGCCGATCGCGCCGAGTAGCGCGCAAAGGAACAGGACGTCGTGTCGCATCCGGTTACTCCTCCACGATCCGCAGCGCATGCGTCGGGCAGTGCCGGACCGCGGCGTCGAGCATCGGGCGCAGCATCTCAGGCGGGGAGGGATCGAGCAAGATGACCTTGTTCTCGACCGGGTCGAGCCGGAACACCTCGGGCACTTCGTTCACGCAGACGGCGTGGCCCTGGCAGAGGTCGCGGTCGACGACGACGCGCGCGGTGCGGATCTCGCCAGTGCGTGTCGCGTCCCGATGAACTTCGCTCGCCTGCGGCTCGCTGCGCGGCGCCTGCGGCGCCTTGCGCCGGTACCGCACGCGACACGGCTGGGCGAGCTGCACGACCATCTTCGAGTGGTCCTCGCGATACGTCTCGGGCGGCTGCGCCAGCTCGAAGTCGTAGCGGCGCAGCAGGATCGAGAAGATCGCCTTCACCTGCATCATCGCAAACGCCGCGCCCACGCAACGATGCCGGCCGGCGCCGAACGGGACCCACGCGAAGATGTGCTGATCCTCTTCGCGCCCCGGCTCGTAGCGCTTCGGGTCGAAGCTCTCGGCGTCGCGGAACACGCCCGGATCGCGGTTCGAGACGGCGATCGACACCCCGACGTTCTTGCCGACCGGCACCGTCCAGCCCTTGTACTGGAACGGCTGCGCCACCTTGCGCATCAGCAGGATCAGCGGCGGATGCAGGCGCAGTGTCTCCTTGAAGCAGTTTTCGAGCTGCGGGATCTCGCGGAGCGCCTGGTAGGAGACGTCGCGGCCGTCGGCGTAGAGTGCGTCCAGCTCTTCCGTCACGCGCTTCATCCACTCCGGGTGGCGGAGCAGCTCGAGCAGCGCCCACGACGACGTGGTGGACGTGGTGTGGTGTCCAGCGAACATCAGCGAGATGAACATGCCGGTGATCGTCTCGACGCCGTAGCGCGCGCTGCCGTCGGGATTCTGGATCGTGCGCAGTACCTGGAAGAGGTCCTTGGGCTGGCGCCCCTCGGCTGCGCGGCGTTCGAAGATGCGCTGCAGGTACGCGACGAGCTGCTTGCGCGCGCGGTCGCGCTTGCGGAACGACGCAATCGGCAGGTTGGCGTTCACGTACGCCAGCGGGTCGGTACCGCGTTCGAGATCCGCGAAGAGCGGCACCAGCTCGGGCCCCAGCTCCTCGCGGAACTCGGGTCCGACCAGCGCCGCACTCGAGGTGTAGATGGTGAGTTCCGCGAAGAACGCGAGCAGATCGACGCTGCCCGATTCGCCCCAGCCCGCGATCATCCGCTCGGTTTCGCGCGCGACCGTCTCGGCGTGGCCGCGCAGCGCCTGGTCGCGCAGCGAGCGGTTGCGGAGCGCCTGCTTGCGCTGCTCGGGCGTCGCGTCGAAGACCACGCCCGGGCCGAAGACGGGCTTCATGAACGGATACGCCGCGGCCTGGTCGAGCTGCTCGTCAGGCGCGCGGAAGAACGCCTCCTGCGCCGCTTCGCCGTAGAGCATCACCAGCGACTGGCCGGCGAGTCGCAGTTCGCCGATCTCGCCGCATTCGTCGCGACAGCGCCGCATCAGCGCGATCGGATCGCGCCGCAGCTGGAGCAGATGGCCGAGCAGCGGAACGCCGCCCGAGAGGCGCGGGATCGCGACGCTCACTCAGAAGCTCCTTCGATGCGCAGGCGCGCCGGCGCTTCGGGCCCGAGCGCGACCAGCTCGAAGCGCGTGCCGGCGGGCGCCGTCACCACCCCGACCACCGCCTGCGCGACGCTGTCGGCCGGCATCCAGCGCAGATGCCGCTGGATGCCGAGTGCCTGCCACGTCTCCAGCAGGCGCTTCACGATCAGCGCGTCCCAGCCGCTCGCGAACTCGGTCGGAAACGTGGGCCCCGGTCGCACGATCGTCGAGCGGATGCCGGTGCCGTCGAGTTCGAGTCGCAAGGTGCGCGCGAGTCCTTCGAGCCCCCACTTGCTGGCCGTATAGCCCGGCTGGAACGGCCGCGGCACCGAGACGTTCTCGGACGAGATGAAGACGAGATCGCCGGCGGCGTTGCGCGCGCGCAGCGACGCGATCATGCGACGCGCGAGCAGCGCCGGGCCGACCAGGTTGGTCGCGATCTCGCACTGCAACTCCGCTGCGGTCACTTCGTGCAGCAGGCCCGGCACGCAGACCCCAGCGTTGTTCACGAGCACGTCGGCCGGGCCGAACGTGCACTCGCAGGCGTCGAAGAAGGCGTCGATCGACGCGGGCTCGGCGAGGTCGAGTGCCAGCGCCGCCGCGCGGCCACCCGCCTTCGCGACCTCGTGCGCCACGGTTTCGAGCCTGCCCACGCGGCGCGCGCCGAGCGCGACCGACCAGCCGAGCTCGCCGAGTGCGCGCGCAATCGCGGCGCCGATCCCCGACGACGCGCCGGTCACGATGGCGGTGCGGGGTGCGCGTTCGCTCATCGCCGCGCCCTCACAGACCCAACGGCATGGCCGAGAAGCCGCGCACGTTGACCGAGTGCACGCGCACCAGGCCCGCCGGGTCGATCTCGTAGCGCGGGATGCGTTTCAAGACCTCCTCGAGCGCGACGCGTCCCTCGAGCCGCGCGAGCGAGGCGCCCAGACAGAAGTGGACGCCCTGGCCGAAGGAGAGCGTCGCACTGGTGTCGCGCATCAGGTCGTAGCGGTCCGCGTGCGGGAATACGCGCTCGTCGCGATTTCCCGAGCCGACCAGAAGCACCACCTTGTCGCCCTCGCGCAGTTTCTTGCCGTGCACTTCGACGTCGGCCGCCATCACGCGCGCCAGCGCCTGCGTCGAGTTGTCGTAGCGCAGCGTCTCCTCGACCCAGCGCGGCACCAGCGTCGGATCGTGGCGCAGCAGCTCGCGCTGCTCGGGATTGCGCCACAACCAATAGAGGGCGTTGCCGAGCAGCTTGGTCGTCGTCTCGTTGCCCGCGACGACCATCAGGATCAGGAAGCCGATGATCTCGCGATCGGAGAGGCGATCGCCGTCGATCTCGGCGGTGACGAGCGCTGCCGTGAGGTCGGTGCCCGGTTTCTTCCTGCGCTCGGCCAGCATCGCAGAGAAGTATTGGAGCGCGCGCAGACCGCCTTCGATCGCGGCCTGCGGCATGGACTGCACGCCTTCTTCGCGGTGCACCATGTCGTCGGCCCAGCCGCGCAGCATCGCGCGGTCGGCCGCCGGTACGCCGAGCATCTCGCTGATCACGTCCATCGGGAGCTTGCCGGCGAAGTCGCGGATGAAGTCGCAGCGGTCACCGCCAGCGAAGGTGTCCAGGTATTCGACTGCGAGCGAACGGATGCGCGGCTCGATCTCCGCGACGCGGCGGGGCGTGAAGCCCTTCGAAACCAGCGCCCGCAGCCGATCATGGCGCGGCGGGTCCATCGCCAGGAACGACATCGTCGCCGACGCATGTTCGTGAAAGGTTCCGGCGTCGATCGAGACGCCGAAGCGGCTCGAGAAGCGCTGCCAGTCCTTGAACGCGGCCAGCACGTCGGCGTGCCGCGACAGCGCCCACAAGCGCAGCGACTCGTTCCAGTACGCCGGCGCCTCGGCGCGCAACCGGGCGTAGGTCGGGTACGGATCCTCGTGGATCTCGTAGGCGTAGGGGTCGTAGTGGGTGAGGGCCATGGCGCCCGCGCACCCTACCATCATTTCCATAATGCACGCAATGGAAATGTGGTAGGGTGGGGAGCCACGAGAGTTGGAGCCAGCGCGTGATGAGAGTCGGCTTCATCGGGTTGGGAAACATCGGGCTGCCGATGGCGAAACGGCTGGTCGCTGCGGGACTCGACACCACCGTATACGACGTCGTATCCGAGCGTGCGGCGCAGCTCGCGGGCGCGCGCGCAGCCGCATCGCCGCGCGAGGTCGCCGCGGCGAGCGAAGTCGTGGGGCTCTGCGTGCGCGACGACGCCGATGTGCGTACCTCGATGCTGGGCGACGCGGGTGTGCTCGCGGGCGCGGCACGCGGCGCGCTCGTCGCGATCCACTCGACGGTGCAGCCCGCCACGGTGATCGAGGTCGCCGCGCTCGCCGCCGAGCGCGGGGTCGGTGTGCTCGACGCCTGCATCACCGGCGGCGCAACGGGCGCCGCGCAGGGGACGCTCACCGTGATGGTCGGCGGCGACGCCGCGCATGTCCTTCGCGCACGCCCCTTCTTCGATTGCTTCGCAAAGAAGGTGGTGCACACGGGACCGGTCGGGAGCGGCTGCAAGATGAAGCTGTGCAACAACCTGATGACTTATCTGGCATGGACCGCGGCCTACGAGGCGATGCTGCTCGCGCGCGCCGCCGGCCTGCCGCAAGAGACGCTCGAAGAGGTCACCGGCTCGAACGGCAACCTCACCGATCCGATGCGCGCCTTCCTCGCGCTGCACAAGGCGCCCGCAGCGACGCGCAGCAGCGAAGGCTTCCAGGGGATGATGCGCGGCTTCGTCGAGATCGCCGAGAAAGACCTCGCCGCGTCGCTCGCGCTGGCACGCGAGTGCGGCATTGCACTGCCGGGCACGGCGATGGCGTCGCAGATCATGGCGCGCGTGTACGGCCTCGACGACGAGAACCGCCGCTAGCAGGAGGGGACGATGAACGAATCCGACGAGATGGACGACTACAGCGGCGCGTTCCGCCCCGAGTTCCAGCTCGAAGATCTCTCGAAGGAAGCGCTCGTGACGCTGTGCCGCGAGTTCATGATCGCCGCGCACCTGCTCGACCGCGCGATCATGCCGGCCATCCTGCAGCGCTTCGGCGCGCAGGCGATGGAGGAGTTGGCGATCGAGGAGTGGCGGGGCGCGAGCCCCGTCTACACCGAGCGCATCCGCAAGGCGATGAAGATCGAGGGCAACGACGTCGCCGCGATCTTCAAGTCGCTGCAGATGGATCCCGGCTTCCCGCACCAGTACATGGACGTCCACTACGAGGTAGTGGACGCGAAGAAGGGCTACTTCTGGCTCGACTCCTGCGGCGCGCTCGCGGACGTCGAGCCGTGGGGCGAGGCGCGCGTCGTGTCGATGTGTCACCACATCGAAGACCCGACCTTCGACGCCACCATGCAGGCCGTGAACCCGAAGGCGAAGTGCCGGCCGGTGCACCGCCCGCCGCGCGATCCGAAGGACCGCAAGCCGGTCTGTCACTGGGAAGTCACGATCGACGACGCTGCCGAACCCGCGGAGGAAGCGCCGATCACGAAGATCACGCGGCTCTCCACGGCCGCGAGCTTCGAGTTTTCTCCGGTGCGCAAGCGCGCCAGCAAAGGGAAGGGAGGATGATGGCCGACGACAAACGCGAGCAGGGTCTCGAATGGTTCGAGAAGGTGATGGGATTCCGTCCGCCGGTGATTCCCGACGACCCGTTCCTCGACACGACCATCGACCACCTCTTCGCGAACGTGTGGGCGCGGCCGGGTCTCTCGATCCGCGACCGCCGCCTCGTCTCGCTCACCGTGCTGATGCAATTCGGCAACGAGCAGACGCTGAAGCTGCACTTCGGCGCGGCGATGAAACAGAAGCAGCTCACCGACACCGAGATCGACGAGTTGATCGTGCACGTCGCGCACTACGCGGGTTGGCCGGCCGCCGCGGTGTCGAGCCAGATCGTCCGCGCGTTGCGCGCGGAGCGGGACAAGGGGAAAGACAAGGGGGAAGTGGGTGGCTGACGCGCGCAATCTGCGCCGTGCGCCAGCCCGCGTTCGTCGCTCCCACGCCGAACGCACCGCCGAGACGCGCGCGAGGATTCTGGCGGCGGTCGTCGACAGCATCGCCGAGGTCGGCTTCCACCGGACCACCGCGGTCGAGATCACGCGCCGCGCCGGCGTCACCTGGGGCGCCGTGCAGCATCACTTCGGCGACAAGGACGGCATCCTGGTCGCGGTGCTCGAGGACACATTCGGGCGCTTCGCCGCGCGGCTCGAAAGCGTCGCGATCGATCGGATGTCGCTCGAACGGCGCGTCGTGTTCTTCGTCGAGCGCGCCTTCGAGCACTTCACGAGCCGCGAGTACGTCTCGACCTTCGAGATCCTGCTCGACCACCTGCGCCGCAAGGATCCGCCGTCGCCGGACGGGGCGCGCTGGCAGGTCCAGATGCTGCGCGCCTGGGATCGCGTGTGGCGGCGCTTCTTCGGCGACGCCACCGTGCCGCGCAAGCGCCAGCTGCTCCTCCAGCACTACACCGTCGCCGTTCTGACGGGTCTGGCGTCGACGCTGTTGCTCGAAGCTGGCGAGCGGGCGCTTCCGCGCGAGGAGCTGGCGCTGCTCGAAGCGACGCTGGTGCGCGAACTCGCTCAGGCGGGCTGAAGCGGCTACGCCCGTCCTCGCACGAGGGCGAGCCCACCGAGCGCAACGGCGAGCAGCATCGCCGCGCCCGGTTCGGGCACGGCGCGGATGTTGTCGACACCGAGCTGCGCGACGATCGGGTTGCCCGGGAAGGCCGCCGTCGTTGCGTGGAAGATCCGGATCCTCGTCGCGTTCGAGAGCGCCGCGTCGACGCTGCCGAGCACCGCTGTGAGGTCGCCGGGCGTGATCGGGAAGACGATGTGCGTCCAGTCGCCACCGGCGGGCAGCGAGATCGCGCTGCTCGAGACGGCCTGGGTGCTCGGCGGGCCGACCGACGGATCCTCGAAGAGCAAGCGGAGCGCGAGATTCGAGTTCCCGAAATTGCGCACGTCCATCGCAATCCCCGTCACACCAGCCGCCACGTAGTCGCCCGCCCACTGGGCTGGATTGATGATCGTCAGCCGGTTGCCCGCACCGACTCCGCCGACGGCGGTGAGCAGCAGGAAGTTGTCGTCCACGCCGCCGGGTCCGCCCGTCGCGACGTTGGCGGGCGGCGCAGGGTGCAGACTGCCGAGCAGCCCGACCAGCCAGCCCTGGGTCGTCCCGTCCTCGAAATCGTCCATCTGGTCGATCGTCACGGCGGCCGCGAGCCGGGGCGCGACGAGCGCAATCAGAATTGACGCCGTCGCGAGGGAGTGGCGTAGGCCCGTGGTGGTTCCTCCACGCTGAGAGGTGGCGGATTCGACCCGCAGGTGGCAGGTAAGCTCGGCGGCGTGACGGTTCCCGAACTCATCGAGTGCATCCACGCTGTGCGCTGTCCCGGTTGCGCGCTGATCGACCGGCCGCTCGCCGCGCAGCTCGCAGCGAAGGGCGAGCGCGTTGCTCGCGCGCTGGCCGCGTATCCATCCCTCGGCGCGCTGCGAGCGGAGCCCGTGCGCGCCGCCGACACCGTCGTGGAGTACCGAACCCGCGCGAAGCTCGCGGTCGGCCCGGGGCCGCGCATCGGCCTGTTCGCGCGCGGCAGCCACGACGTGCTCGATCTGCCCGGCTGTCGCGTACTTGCGCCCGCGATCGCCGCGGGCGTCGCAACATTGCGACGCCTGCTCGCCGCGCCGCCGCCGGGCAGCGAGCCGGTGCTGCGCGCCGACGGCGAGGGCTCGGGTCGGCTGCGCGCCGTCGACCTGCGCGAAGTGTGCGACGAACGCGGAGCGGGCGTGTTGCTGACGCTCGTGCTGCGCGCGCCATCGCCGTCGCAGCACGCGCTCGATGCCGCATGCGACGCGCTGCAAGCGGAGCTTCCGTCGCTGCGTGCAATCGCCGTGTCGCTGCACGATGGACGCTCGCCGCAGCTCCTCGGCGCGGCACCGCGCGGGCTGCGCGGCGCGCCGCTGCACCGCGATGTGCTGCGAGCGGGCGCGCCGTGGTCGTTCGCCGCGCCGGGCGGCTTCGCGCAGGCGCACCGCGCGCAAGCCGCCGCGATCCACGCCGAGATCGAGCGCGCGCTCGGCAAACTCGAAGGCCTGCGCGCACTCGACGTGTATGCCGGCAGCGGCGCGCTCGGCCTCGCACTCGCGGTGGCGGGAGCGCGCGTGACGCTGGTGGAATCGTTTGCACCGGCAGCGCAAGCAGCGGAGCGCGCAGCGCGCGAGCAGGATCTCGGCGCGCGTGTTGCCGTGCACACCGCGTCCGCGGAAGACGAAGTGCCGCGACTCGCCGCCGCGGGCGCGCATTTCGACGTTGCGATCGCGAACCCACCGCGTCGCGGCTTAGCGCCGCGCGTGCGCGCCGCGCTCGCTGCCGTCTGCGACGGGCCGCTCGTCTACGTCTCGTGCGAACCCGCGACGCTCGCGCGCGATCTCGCGCACCTCGCGCAGCTCGGCTGGGGCGCCGAGCGCATCGTGCCGTTCGACCTGATGCCCCAGACGGCCGAGGTCGAGTGCGTTGCGCTGCTGCGCCGCGGCGCACTTCCAGATGTCGAAGTGCTCTACGAGGACGACGAACTCCTCGCCGTGGACAAGCCGCCGTTCCTGGCGACCGTCCCGCATGCCGAGCGAGCGGGCTCGCTCCAGAAGCGCGTGCGCGCGCGTCGCGGCGCCGAGCAGGCGGTGGCGCTGCACCACCTGGACGCGGATGCGAGCGGCGTGTGCCTGTTTGCCAAGCGTGAAGACGTCGCAAGCGAGTGGCGGCGAGTGCTCAACGATCCGCGCACAGCGATCCGCTACCTCGCGCTCGTGCGCGGCGTCGCGCGGGAGAAAGGTCGCATCACGAGCCCGCTGCGCGACGCCGGACACGACATCGACGCCGCGATGCGCTATCGCCGTGTCGAGGTGCTCGCGGGCCACGCCCTGCTCGACGTGACACCCGAGACGCGGCGCACGCACCAGGTCCGCCGCCATCTCGCGTCGATCGGAGCCGCCGTGCTCGGCGACGATCGCTACGGACACGCCGCCTCGAACCGCCATCTCTTCGAGCGCCACTTCCTCGACCGTCCGTTTCTACACTGCGCGTCGATCGAGCTGCGACACCCGGGCAGCGGCGCCACGCTGCGCATCGAGGCGCCCCTGGCGCCCGATCTCGCGGCTGTCACGGTCCGGCTGCGCGCAGCGGATCCGAAGGTGTGACGCTGCTCGCATCGGGCGTCGCGTTGCAAGGTCGCCCACGCAGCCGACACCCGGCCGGCGCTTGCACTGCCAGGAACCGTCGCCCACCGAGCGCGGACGGAGGGACAGTCCCTTTCGTCCGCGAACGAGGCTCACCGGGTTGCCAGGAACTCGCTACGGGACAGAAGAGGGGCGAGCACACAGGCGATCGCAATGCCGCGCTCGGCCGATTCGCGGCAGCCCGCTCAGCGCCGTTCGGCGAGCAGCGCGCGCAGCGTCGCGACGCCGCGAGCGAAGTCACCGGTTTCAAGGAGCAGCGACACCACGAGGTGCGCGCAAGGCGCGCCGTCCGGGTCGTGTGTGTCGAGATCGAAGAGATACCCCGGCTGCGCGAGGACGCCGCGATCGAGCAGGGACGTGGCGAGCGCCGCCTCGTCCCGTTCCCCCGACACGCGCACGATCGCCGACCAGCCAGCCTCGCACGACAGCGGCGCGGCGAGGCTGCCCGCGAGCAGGTCCGCGAGCTGTGCGCGGTTGGCGGCGACGCGGGCGCGAACGGCATGCTGGATCGACTCGCGTTCGCGGAACAGCTGCGGGAGCACGCGCGCGAGCAGAGGCGACACCGAAAGAAATGCGTCCGCGATGAACTCGAGTTGCGCGAGTGCTGCGTCGCGTGCCGCCGCCGGTCCCGCGACCACGATCCACGCGACTTTGAGTTGCGGCAGCGCCAGCAGCTTCGACGCGCCCGAGAGCACGAAGTGCAGCGGCCCGTCGCCGGCGCCCGCGAGCGCGCCAGCGGGCGGCACCGCGCCGTGCGCGTAATCGGCGAACACCTCGTCCGAGACGATCGCGAGGCCGCGTTCGCAGGCAATGCTGCGCAGCGACGCCCAGTCGTCGGGATCGACGAACGAACCGGTGGGGTTGTGCGGATCGATCGCCAGCAGCGCGCGACTGCCGGGTCCGAGCGTCGCGGCAAGAGCGTCGAGGTCGATGCGCCAGCGCGCGCCGCGACGCGGCGCGCGCAACGGGTAGTGCCGGACCGCGAGACCTTCGAGCGCCGCTAGATGCTCGAAGAGCGGATAGCCGGGCGCCGGCACGTGCACGACGTCGCGGGGATCGCCGAGCAGGCGGAACAGATGCGCGTAGCCTTCGCTGGTTCCCGCCGTGAGCACGACCTGCTCGGGCGCGACGCTCGCGCCGCGGCGCGCGTGGTACGCGGCGATCGCCGCGCGCGCCGCGAAGTCGCCGCGGGGATCGGGCTCGTAGCGCGCTGTCGCCGGATCACGCGCAAGCGCCGAAAGAGCCGCGCGGAGAGCGTCACCCGCCGCCAACCCGTGCGATGTCGGGTTCGCGTCGGAGAGGTCGAGCAGCGGCAGCTTGCTGCTGCGTCGCGCGGCGATGCGCGCCGCTAAATCGCTCGGTGCGAGGTCGAGGCTCGCGCGCTTGGCGAGGGGTGTGCGGCGCATGCTGGCGCGCGAGCGTATCGGAATCGCGCGCGTCCAGCGCTGGGGCCACAGGGTTTGGCTGCGCTGCGAGGCGACGGGCTCGACGCGTTCGAACGCGCGCGCCAGCATCCGCCTCCGTGATCGCCGAACGCTTCCTCCGCTTCGACGCCGACCCCGTGACTACGGCGCGGCGGCTGCTCGGGCAGCGCCTCGTGCACCTCGTCGGCGGACGTCGGCTCGCGGGCCTGATCGTCGAGGTCGAGGCATATCTCGGACCCGCCGATCGCGCCGCGCACACGTTTGGCGGCCGGCGCAGCGCGCGCAACGCGTCGATGTGGTGCGGCGGCGGTCACGCCTACGTCTACTTCAGCTACGGCATGCACCACTGCATGAACGTCGTGTGTGGCCGCGAGGGATCGGGAACCGCCGTCCTGCTGCGCGCGCTCGAGCCGACGGAGGGGATCGACGCGATGTTCGCGCGGCGCCCGGCGGCGCGCCGCGAAACCGATCTGTGCTCAGGCCCCGGACGCCTCGCGCAGGCGCTCGCCATCGACCTCTCCCACGACGGCGGCGACCTGCGCCGCGACCCCTCGCTCTGGATCGAGCAGCTGCGAAGCCGCGCGCCGAGCGCGGCGTCGATCGCCACCACGCCGCGCATCGGCGTCGGCTACGCGGAGTCATGGGCTGCGAAGCCGCTGCGATTCTTCCTGCGCGACAACCCGCACGTCTCGCGCGCGCGACCGCCGGCCTTTCACGGCGAAACGCAGCCGAGCGAGCTACTGGCGGATTTCTAGCGCGAGAGTCGATGGCTTCGCGATTCGCGCGGCTCCCGCCGCATCCGGCCTCGGGCGATCCCGTGCATTCCGGGACCGCTGGCTATTCGATCCGGCAGCCAGCGGTCGCGATGTGCAGGCTCTCCTCAGGCGCCGGGGCGCCGGCGCTGCGAGAGTGCCGCGAAGCCGAGCCCGAGCAGCAGCGCGACGGACGGCTCCGGTACGACCTGCGTGCCGAGGATGCTGGCGGTGCTCGGCGGGTAGCCGACGGAGCTGCCGGCGAAGCCGCCGACCGAGTCGAAGACCAGGATCGGAGGGATGTTCGCCGGGAAGAGCACGTTCGTGACGAAGAAGCGCCAGGTCTCGCCCGGCTCGAAGATCTCGTTCACGATGCCGCTCTCGTTGAACAGGTTGTCGTTGACGCCCGTGGTGGTCACGGTGCCGTCGATGCGGAACGCGTCGGCAAAGATGCTGGGCGCTCCGAACACATCCTCTACGGTGCCGTCGGCGTTGCCGATCAGGATGCCGTCGTCCGCCACGAAGAAGAGATCGGTGTACGCGTAGGGGCTGAGATTGGTCATCTGCACCACGAAGTCGTTCGGCGCACCGTCGTCGCCCACGCAGACGTAGGAGCTCGCCGCCGAGACGAACACGGCGATGCGCTCGTCGATGGGAAAGGCCGTGGTCTCTCCGATCTCGTGCCCGATGTTCTGATTCGCTTGCACGTCGCAGCGGAGGGGATCCTCCACGTATGAGCCGTTCACCGGTACGGCAATAGCCGTGTGCGGGCCCGCGAGGAAGAGCGCGCCGAGTGCGAGCATGCGGATGCAGAAGCGAGCGGAGGCGTGTCGCGAATTGGCCGTGAGCGTCATGACCAGGTTCCCCTTGTGATCGCAAATGGATGGGGAAACAGAGATCCGACACCCTCGCCGGGTCCCCTTCCCTTCACCAGTTTATGCACACGCGAGGCGCGAATTCGAACAAATCCACACCCCCTGTGGGGGCGCCGACGGGATTTCGGGCGGGTGGATCGCGGCGAGGATGCGCAGCGCGGGCGGGTCGGCGCGCCGGCGGTGGCATCGATCTCCCACCCGCGAGCGTCACACGCGACGCTGAACTGCGTCTCCGTGCGTCCGCAGATCGCGCAGGCTGCGCATGGCACCCAGTCCGAGTCGCTCGACAGCGAGCCGAACTCGTCCTCGAAGCGCAGTGGCGTCAGGGTGTCTCTCGGTGCGGGACGAATCACTGGGAACCCGCCGGGCCCGGCCACCGCCGCGACCCCGTGTGGGAAACAGATCGCCCACGACACGTCGAGCTGCGCCGCTCGCAGGACGGCGAGCAACGC
>JAGSPS010000049.1 GCA_018262315.1 Deltaproteobacteria bacterium
CGGTGCGCGGCGGCGGCCCGCTCTTCCTCGAGTTGCGCACCTACCGCTTCCGCGCGCACTCGATGTACGACCCGCAGCTCTACCGCTCGAAGGACGAGGTGGAGCAGTGGAAGCGGCGCGATCCGATCGTGCAGCACGGCGAGCGTCTCGCCGCAGCCGGCCTGCTCGACGCGGACGCGCGCGAACGCCTCGAGCGCGAGATCGCCACCGAGATCGACGACGCCGTCGCGTTCGCGGAGGCGGGCCGGCTCGAGCCGGTCGCGGATCTCGAGCGCTTCGTCTACTCGGATCCGACGCCGAGGTCTCCGTGAGCGAGACGCAGCGCAGCGACCCGCCCGCGCGCATCCGGCAGAGCTACCGCGACGCGCTGCGCGAGGCGCACCGCGACGCGCTCCGCCGCGACGAACGCGTCTTCCTGATGGGGGAGGACGTCGGCCGCTACGGCGGGTGCTTTGCGGTGTCGCGCGGACTGCTCGACGAGTTCGGCCCCGAGCGCATCCGCGACACGCCGCTCTCGGAGTCCGCCTTCGTCGGCGCTGGCATCGGCGCGGCGCTCGGCGGCATGCGGCCGATCGTCGAGATCATGACGGTGAACTTCAGCCTGCTCGCGCTCGACCAGATCGTGAACAACGCCGCATCGCTGCTCCACATGTCGGGCGGGCAGCTCGCCGTCCCGCTGGTGATCCGCATGACCACCGGCGCGGGACGCCAGCTCGCGGCGCAGCACTCCCACAGCCTGGAGGGCTGGTACGCGCACATCCCCGGCATCAAGGTGCTGGCGCCCGCCACGCTCGAGGACGCGCGCGGCATGCTCTGGACGGCGCTCGAGGATCCCGATCCGGTGTTGATCTTCGAGCACGGCGCGCTCTACGGCGTCGAGGGCGAAATCGCCGCCGACGCCGGCCCGGTGCCGATCGACCGCGCCGCGCTGCGCAGGCCCGGTCGCGACGTGAGCCTGTTCGCGTACGGCGGCACGCTCGGCAAGGCGCTCGCCGCGGCCGACGCACTCGCCGCCGAGGGCGTCGAGGCGGAAGTGATCGACCTCCGCACGCTGCGGCCGCTCGACACCGCGACGATCCTCGAATCGGTCGCGCGCACGCATCGCGCGCTGGTGGTGGACGAGGGCTGGCGCAGCGGCAGCCTCGCGGCCGAGGTGATCGCGCGCATCGTCGAGGGCGCCTTCTACGAACTCGACGCGCCACCCGCGCGCGTGTGCAGCGCCGAGGTGCCGATGCCGTACGCGAAGCACCTCGAGGACGCGGCGCTGCCGCAGGCGCCGCGCATCGTGGACGCAGCGCGCCGCCTGCTCGGAGACGCAGCATGAGCGAATTCCGGATGCCGTCGCTCGGCGCCGACATGGAGGCCGGAACGCTCGTCGAGTGGCGCGTGCGTCCGGGCGATGCGGTGCGCCGCGGCGACATCGTCGCCCTCGTGGACACCGACAAGGCCGTGATCGAGGTGGAGATCTGGGAGGACGGCGTCGTCGACGAGCTGCTCGTCGCGGCCGGGCAGAAGGTGCCGGTCGGCACGCCGCTCGCGCGGCTGCGCGCCGCCGGAGCAACGCCGCCGCCGCCCGCCCCCGCTGCGGTCGCAGCGCCGCGACCGACGGAGAAGCCCGGCGCAGCGCCGCGTGCCGCCGAGGCAGCGGCGGCGCCGCCGGCGCCGCCCGCTTCTGCGCAGCCGCCGGTTGCGCCGGCGCCGATTGCGGTCGAAGCGGCTGCGGCTGCAGCGGCGACGCGGCGCGTGCACGCGACGCCACTCGCGCGGCGCATCGCGGAATCTCTCGGCGTGGACGTCGCGGCACTCGAAGGCACCGGTCCGGGCGGCGCCGTGACACGCGCGGATGTCGAACGCGCCGCCTCGCCGCCGCGCGCCGCGGTTGCGTCCGCAGCGTTGGCCCCGCCGGCGGCCGAGCTGCGCGCCGCGCGCGCGCGTCAGGCGATGGCGGCCGCAATGGCGCGCTCGAAGCGCGAGATCCCCCACTACTACCTCACGACGCGCATCGACCTCGCGCACGCGCTGGCCTGGCTCGCAGCGGAGAATGCGCGGCGCGCACTGGCCGACCGGCTGCTGCCCGCCGCACTGCTGCTCCGCGCCGTCGCGCTCGCCGCGCGCGAGGCGCCCGAGATGAACGGCTTCTTCGTCGACGGCACGCTGCGGCCGGCCGCCTGCGTCCACCTCGGCGTCGGTGTCTCGCTGCGCCAGGGCGGGCTCGTCGCGCCCACGCTGCGCGACGCCGACACCAAGAACGCGAGCGTGGTGATGCGCGAACTCACCGATCTCGTCGCGCGCACGCGGGCGGGCGTGTTGCGCAGCTCCGAACTCGGCGACGCCACGCTCACCGTGACGAACCTCGGCGACCAGGGCGCCGAGAGCGTCCACGGCGTGATCTATCCGCCGCAGGTGGCGCTGGTCGGCTTCGGCCGCATCGCCGAGCAGCCGTGGGCGCACGACGGGTTTCTCGGCGTGCGGCCGGTCGTCGTCGCCACGCTGGCGGCCGACCATCGCGCGAGCGACGGTCACCGCGGGAGCCGCTTCCTCGCCGCCGTGGATCGCCTGTTGCAAACGCCGGAGAAGCTGTGAACCGCGAAGCGCTCCGCGCCGCCGTGCTCGCCGCGCTCGGCGACGTCGCGCCCGAAGCCGAGCTCGACCGGCTCGAACCCGCCGCGGAGTTGCGCGAGGTGCTCGACCTCGACTCGATCGACTTCCTCCGTTTCGTGCAGCACCTCGCCGCGGCGACGGGAATCGAGGTGCCCGAGTCGGACTACGCGCAGCTCGCCACACTCGAGGGCGTCGTCGCGTATCTCGCGGCGCGCAGCTGAGAGCCTGAGCGTCGCTGCGCCGGGTCACATCAGTTCGGGTACCGCCGCCTCGTCGCGGCTCTCCTTGTCCTCTACCTCGGTCAGTGTCGCTTCCGCCAGCAGCAGGATGCCCGCCACGGAGACCGCGTTCTCCAGCGCCAGGCGAACCACCTTCGTGGGGTCGATGATGCCGGCCTCCACCAGATCGACATACTGGCCGCTGCGCGCGTCGAAGCCGATCGTTCCGCTCCCGCCGCGCAGGCGATCGATCACTACACCGGCGTCCGCGCCGGAATTGACCGCGATCTGCCGTGCCGGCGCTTCCAGTGCGTGCCGGAGGATGCGGATCCCCGTCGCCTCGTCGCCCTCGCACTTCGCCTCCTCGCGCGTCTCCGCGTCGATTGCGCGGAGCAGCGCGAGCCCGCCGCCGGGCACGATCCCCTCGGCGATCGCCGCCTTGGTGGAAGAGATCGCGTCATCGAAAGCATCCTTGCGGTTCTTCATCTCCGCCTCGGACGGAGCTCCGACGCGAATCACCGCGACGCCTCCGGCGAGCTTCGCGAGGCGCTCCTCCAGTTTCTCGCGGTCGTAGTCCGAAGTCGTGTCCTCGACCTGACGGCGGATCTCGTTGCAGCGCGCCTCGATGTCCGATCGGGCGCCGCCGCCCTCGATGATCGTGGTGTCGTCCTTCGCGACCACGATCCGCTTGGCCGTGCCGAGGTCGCGGATCGTCGCTCCCTCGAGCTTGAGGCCGAGTTCCTCGGAGATCACCTTACCGCCCGTCAGCGTCGCGAGGTCCTCGAGCATCGCCTTGCGGCGGTCGCCGAACCCCGGCGCTTTCACGGCAGCACAGTGAAGCGAGCCGCGAAGCTTGTTCACCACCAGCGTCGCGAGGGCTTCGCCTTCCACATCTTCGGCCACCACCAGCAGCGCGCGGCTCTCCCGGACGACCTGTTCGAGGAGCGGAAGGAGATCCTTCATGCTGCTGATCCGCTTGTCGTGGAGCAGGATCAGCGGATCCTCGAGGACCGCTTCCATCTTTTGCGGATCGCTCACGAAGTAGGGCGACAGATAGCCGCGGTCGATCTGCATGCCCTCGACGATGCGGAGCGTGGTCTCGGTGCCCTTCGCCTCTTCGACCGTGACGATGCCCTCGCCTCCGACCTTCTCGAGCGCATTCGCGACGAGTTCACCGATCTCAGTGTCGTTGTGCGCGGAAATCGTGGCAACCTGGGCCTTCTCCTTGGAGCCCGAGACGGGCTTCGACATCGCGCGCAGCGCTTCGACAGCGACGCGAGCACCTCGATCGAGACCGCGTTTCAGGTCGATCGCGCTGGCGCCCGCCACGACGTTGCGAAGGCCTTCAGCAAAGATGGCGTGCGCGAGAACCGTCGCGGTGGTCGTTCCGTCTCCCACTTCGTCGCCGGTGCGTACGGCTGCCTCGCGCAGCATCCGCGCCCCGAGATTCTCTTCGGGGTCCTTCAGGTTCACTTCCTTCGCGATCGTCACGCCATCGTCGCAGACGAGCGGGGTTCCCCACTTCCGCTCCATCAGAACGCAGCGTGCCTTCGGCCCGAGCGTGCCTCGAACCGCGTCGGCCAGCACGGTGGCCCCGGCGAGAATCTTCGCTCGTGCCTGGTCTCGGAAGAGAAGCTTCGTGTGCGCCATGGCAAGCCCCTCGTTTGTCTCGATCCTATTGCTTGATGGCGATCGTCCGGGGCTTCGCCTCTTCCTTGCGGGGGACGTTGATCGTCAGGACACCGTCCTTGAACGAGGCGACGAGCCTGTCGCCGTCCGCATCGGAAGGCAGCGTGAACGCCCGCGTGAACGAGCCGTAGGAGCGCTCTACGTAGCGGCTGCGCTCCTTCGTCTCCTCGCGCTTGCTCTTCTTCTCGCCGCGGATGGTGAGCATGCCTTCGCTCAGCTCGACGTGAACGTCGTCCTTGCTCGTGCCGGGAAGTTCGGCGGTGATGGTGTACTGGGCGTCGTTCTCCGTGACGTCCACCACCGGTAGGAATTCCTTCCCGCGGCCGGTAGGCGATTCCCGGAACAGATCGTCCAGCAGGCGGCCCATCCGACTCGGGAAAAATGCCTCTGAGGCCCATCGTTCGAGTTCACCGAACGGACGCCGGGGCGCGAGCGATCGGCCTTCCGCCCGCTCTTGGCTTTCCTTCGTCTTCTCTGCCATTGCGATCTCCCTTGTCGCGGCGCGGCGCCGCAACAGGGGAGATATGCAACCGGCGTGCCGTACGCCGTCGGCGCACCAGCACGCTTCTCATGCATCGACCCTCGGCGCGCCTTCGTCCGCGGAGACATCCCGTACGCTGGCGCCCTCATCCATCTCTGTGTGTGACACGATGCCACGCGCTCACGCGGCGGCGCCTCGCAGCGATTACCGACGACGCCGACCGCGCGCGTCCTTGAGCTGCGCCAGGCAGCGAGTCGCGGGGAGCGCGTTGACGACATCGACCTTGCGAGCCCAGCCTCGCCTGGCGACCGCGACGCCGAATTCATCCGCGTAGGCGAGATGACTCGGGTCGTGGGCGTCCGAGTCGATCGCCAGCTTGACACCCGCCGACACCGCCTTGCGCACGTACTCGTCGCGCAGATCGAGCCGATCCGGCATCGCGTCGATCTCGAGTACGGTGCCCGTCCGCTTCGCCGCCGCGATCACCGCGTCGACGTCGAGAGCGACGGCCTCGCGGCGTCCGATCAGACGAGCGGTGGGATGGAACAGGATGTCGACGTGGGGATTCTCCATGGCGCGCAGCACGCGGCGGGTCATCTGCGTCTTGCTCTGGCGAAAGCGTGCGTGGATCGCGGCGCCCACCACTTCGAGCTGCGCCAGCGCCTCGTCGGCGACGTCGAGACTTCCGTCCTCGCGGATGTTGACCTCCGCTCCGCTGAAGACGCGGAAGCCGCGCAGCCGTCGGTTCAGCTTTCGGATCGCTTCGGCCTGCTCGAGGAGCTTCGCTTCGTCGCAGCCGCGGGCCATCGCGAGATCACGGGTGTGATCGGTGATCGCGATGTACTCGAGGCCGAGCGCCTTCGCGGCCAGCGCCATCGCTTCGATCGAGGCTGCGCCGTCCGTCCAGTCGGTCTGGATCTGGAGATCGCCGCGCAGCTCGCCGTGCTCGATCAGCCCGGGCAAGCGTCCGGCGCGCGCGGCCTCGATCTCCCCGGTGTCCTCGCGCAGCTCCGGCGGGACGAACGGCAGGCCGAGCGCCCGATACACCTCCTCCTCGCTGCGCCCCGCCAGCCGGCGCGCGTCGCGAAACAGGCCGTACTCGTTGAGCTTGAGTCCCTCGAGCTGGGCGATCCGGCGCAGCGCCACGTTGTGCGCCTTGCTGCCGGTGAAGTAGAGGAGCGCAGCACCGAAGCTCGCAGCGGGCACGACGCGCAGATCCGCGTCCATTCCGTTGGCGAGCCGCACCAGGGTCTTCGTCGCGCCGCGCGCATACACGTGCGTGACGTCGGGCATCGACGCGAAGGCCTGGGCGACCTTTCCCGGATCGCGCGCCGCCACCAGGAAGTCGAGGTCTCCGATCGTCTCCTTGCGGCGCCGCACCGAGCCCGCCACCGCTGCCTGCTCGACACCGGCGATCTCGTGCAGGCGCCCCTCGATCTCGCGGGCGAGCGGGAGCACGGCTCCGAGCGGACGACGCGACCCCACGCCCGCGAGGAACGCGATTCCTCTCAGGATGTTCTGCTCGGTCTTTTCGCCGCAGTGCGGAAGCGCGCGGACGCGGCCCTCGCGACACGCCTTCTCCAGCGCCCGCACGTCGCGGATGCCGAGCTCCTCGTACAGGATCTTCGCGGTCTTCGGACCGAGCCCTTCGACCGCCGTGAGGCCCGACACGTCGATGGGCGTCGCCTCGCGCAGCCGCTCGAGGTCCCGCATGCGGCCCGTGTGCAGCAGCTCGACGATGCGTTCGGCGATCCCCTTGCCGACGGCGGGGAGTGCGTCGACCCCCTTCAAACCCTGTTTTGCCTCGATCTCGGCGAGCGGCCGATCGAGCGCTTCCACCGCAAGCGCCGCTTTCTCGTAGGCGCGGGGTTTGAAGGGTACGCCGTCCATCTCGAGGAACAGCGACATCTCGCGCAGCGCGTTTGCCACTTCGGTGTTGGAGGGCGGGTGCCGCGCACGAGTCATCCGGGAATCACCCCTTCACGTTGCCGACCGGGATCAGATGCGCGACCCGCTTCGAGAGGCCCGCTTCCTCGGTCGCGGCCGCCACCTCGTCGACGCTCTTGTACGCGAAGCCCGCCTCCTCGGAGAGAGTGCGCAGCGACACCGGGCGCACCAGGATGCCCCGTGCCTCCATGCGTTCCTGAAGCACGCGTCCCTTCACCAGCTTGCGCGCGCGGGTGCGACTCATCGTGCGTCCGCTGCCATGCGCCGTGCTGAAGAAGCTCGCCGCCCCGCTCGAGACGCCGGCGAGCACGTAGGAGCCCGTCTCCATGCTGCCGCCGATGATCACGGGCTGGCCGGTTTCGCGGTAGCGGACGGGCAGCTCCGCGTGGCCCGGCGGGAAGGCGCGCGTTGCGCCCTTGCGGTGCACCAGCAGCGTGCGGTCCACCCCGTCGATCCGGTGCTGTTCGAGCTTCGCGGTGTTGTGCGCCACGTCGTAGACCTGGCGGATCCCGAGCGCGTCGGGGCTCCGCCCGAAGACATCGGAGAAGACCTCGCGGATCCGATGGAGGATCAGCTGCCGGTTGGCGAACGACATGTTGGCTGCGCAGCACATGGCGGCGTAGTAGTCGCGGCCCTCCTGGGACGCGAAGGGCGCACAGGCCAGTTCGCGATCGATGACCGGAATCCCAAAGCGAGGCATCGCGTGCAGGAACTCGTGCAGGGAGTCGGTCGCCACCTGATGACCGAAGCCGCGGCTCCCGCAGTGGAACATCACGACGACCTGCTCGGGCAGATCGAGCCCGAACGCGCGCGCCAGTTCCGCGTCGAAGACACCCGCGGGATGCAGCACCTGGATCTCGAGGTAGTGGTTGCCGGCGCCGAGCGTGCCGAGCTGGAGATGGCCGCGCGCGATGGCGTGCTCGCTGACGCAGTCCGGGTCGGCTCCGACGAAGCAGCCTCCCGCCTCGGTGTAGAGCAGGTCGTCTTGCGTTCCGTAGCCTTGCTCGACGGCCCAGCCGGCGCCCCGGCGCAGCACCGCTCGGAACTCGTCGCAATCGATGCGCACGAAGCCGCTCTCTCCCACGCCTGCTGGCACACGGACCGCGAGTGCGTCGACGAGTTCGCGGATCCGCGGCTGCACCTCGGGCCAGCTGAGACTGGTGCGCACCAGCCGCATGCCGCAGTTGATGTCGAAGCCGATTCCACCGGGCGAGATGACTCCGGCGTCCGGATCCATCGCCGCCACGCCGCCAATCGGGAAGCCGTAGCCCCAGTGAGCATCGGGCATGCAATAACTGGCGCCGACGATTCCCGGCAGAGTCGCCACATTGACGGCCTGCTCGAAGACCTTGTCGCCCATCTCCCGCAGGAGCTTCTCGCTCGCGAAGACGTGCACCGGCACGCGCATGTCCGTGCGAAAGTCGGCCCCCAGTTCCCAGACGCCGGGCCCGATCGGCCGGATCGCATCGCGGGAGGACATGCGAGGTCTCCTAGCGCGGAGTCTCGTGGACGAAGCGTTCGAGCGGCCGGCCACTGATCGTGCGCAGATGCTCCAGGCTTCGGACGAGTTCGCCTTCGGCGCCCGCGCGATCGTCGATGGAGAGTTCGATCAGCACCCGGTCTGCGTGTTTGCGCGCCTCGTCATGGCAGCGCCGCGCGACTGCCAGGATGTCCTCCAGGTCGCCCTCGAGCGTGGTACTCATCGCATGCACCTGATACTGGAGACGACTCTCGGCCAGGATCGGGAGCAGATCGGCGACCAGGCGAAGGAACGGAACGGCGGGACCGACCGGCGTCAGTCGAAGCTCGGCGAGCATGGGCAGACCCTCCTGGGGCGCAACTCATCAGGCGTTGCAACTCTCGTACCCTCGCTCGATGGGGCTGACGCCGCGCGACCGAGCACCACTGCGGCAGACGGCGACAGGCTCCATGCGCCATCGACGCAGGATGGCGTCGATGAGCTACGCCCGGCTCCTTCTCCCGGTCCGGCCGCGCGGGGCAACCGGCCACACATCGCCCGCGACCTCCGAGCAGAGCGGGCCCAACGCGCCGCACTCGAGCGGGCGGTCGCGAGCGCGGAGCACCGAGTCTCGGCGAGCCGGCCGGCACGGGCGTTGCAATCGAACTCCCCCGCGAGCAGGCGCGCGCCAGCAGGTGCCGCCATGAAGGAGGTGATGCCGATGCAGCGAGGTTCCCATGGAGATCCATTGGGTCCACCCCGAGTGCGTCTCGGCGGAGGAGCGGCGCGTGGCCGAAGATCGGATTCGGGAGCTGGCGCGTGACCGAAGCGATTTGATCGACGTGCGGATCGCCGCGAAGTCGACACTGCACCATCGCCACGGCGGGCACGAGGCCCGCCTCAGGTGCGAAGCGCGGGGCAAGGAGATCGTCGCCGCTCGCACGCGGCCCGACATGAGCCTCGCCCTGGATGAGGTGCTCGATGCTTTCGAGCGCGAGGTCTGGCACATGCGCCACCGCCGAGAGCAGGAGGCGAGGGAACGACCGGCGTCGCCGCCCGATCTGGGCGTGATCGACGCCGTCTTCGTCGACAAGGGATATGGCTTCATCCTCACCGACCGCGGAGAGCGCGTGTACTTCCACCGCAACGCGGTACACGGAGGGCTCGACTTCGAGCAGCTGACCGAGGGACAGAGGATCGGACTGAACCTCGAAGGCGGCGTCGAGGGCCCGCAGGCGACGGTCGTCGTGCCGGCGCCGCCGGACGCGCCCTTTTCCTGACGACGCGGCGCCCGGGGAGCGCGCGAGGACCACGCGGCGTCGCCCGCTTGGGCTGGCCTCAACCACTTCTAAGGAAGAAGGGGGGCTCGATCAGCACACCGGGCAGCAACGAGCAGCAGCCCATCACGTGCGTGATCGCATTTCGATCGTACTCGTCGTGCGAGCGATAGCTCGCGAAGTAACGGTTGAGCGCCGCGACGCGGTCGGGATGCGCGCCGACCGCCTGCAGCCCGATCGAGACGCCGTAGTTCGTGAACGCGAAGCGGACCTGCGGCAGTCGCGGCTCACGACAGAAGTATCCCGGCGGATCGATCCACATCCGCTCGAGTGTAGAGAGCGCGCGGACGCGAAGCGTGTGGGCCCAGCGTTCCTCCGGAAAGAACTGAGACATCCAGAGGATCATCCCGAGCCCGAGATCCTGCGTTACCTCGAGCGACGGGTAGCTTCGCTCGACGAGCGGTTGCAGGTCGGCGATCTCGGGAGCCAGCGCCTGCTCATCGATCAATCGATAGACGACGTAGCCGTGGAAGGGATCGAGCGCGCCGAGCCCGTATCCCGGGTAGGGGCCGCTCAGGTCCTCCGCCATCTTCCAGATCACCCCGACTCCCGGGACGACGAAGCTCGGGTGGATCGCACGCGCGAGCGCGATCGCCTTCTCGCGGTACGCAGGCTTCGTGCGACCGAGCACGTGGAGCGCGAAGAGCCACATCGCGAGATAGTGGAAATACTGGCCGTCGCGGTCGGGCTCCTCGCCGATGCGGATCCCGCGCGGGCGGCCGAGCACCCGCTCGACGTCCGCGACCAGCGCTTCCGCCTCGGCGAGGTACGACTCTTCAGCGAGCGCGTGATGCAGCGACACGAGGAGCACGACGCCGAACGCGTCGGTCCAGAGGTAGCGCAGCCCGTTCGGCCAGATGCGCTCCGCCCGCAGCCAGCGCAGCCGCGCGAGCACCTCTTCGATCGCGCCGTGCATCACGCGTGGATCGCGAACGGATGCTTCGCGGCGAGCCGCGCGGCCTCCGCGCTCGTCACGGGTCGAACGGCGTGCGTCTCGTCGAACCAGAGGTACTCGTCGAATTGATTGGGGAGCGCTGCGTGGAAGGAATGGCTCTGGAGCTCCGTCTCCTGGCAGTACACGACGCCGATGGCGCGCTCCAGACGCGGCGGCGCGAGTTCCGCGCGAACCTCGTCGCGCTTCGGTGCACGCAGGTGGAGGAAGAACGCAGCCACGCCCGAGTCGTGGGGCGGGAGAAACGCCTCACGAGGCACGCTGCGCATGGCGGCGAGCACACGCGGGTCGCGGATCCCGCGCGCCGCAATCTGCGTCACCACCATCCGCTCGCGTCGCTCGGTCTGGTCTGACATCACGCCAATCGATTCTCCCTGAATGAGGTCAGCTCCGCCGCCGTCCGCGGGGATCAAGGCGAGACGCGCGGCGCCGGTCCTGCCGTTGCCGCGCCCCTCCGCCCCGGGCTGGATCCGCCAATGCGCGTCTCCGTCCGCCCGGGCGGCCCCGACGGCCCCGTCTCGGCCGCCGCTGCGGCCGGCTGCCCCGCCGGCACACCGGCCGTGCGACCCTGTGCTGGAATGGGAGCCGTCGCGTAGGCTCTGCGCCAACAACCAGCACGGCCGCGAGCGGATTTCGAGGGCTGGGAGCGGCTGGCGAACGAGATGGCAGGCGTCGTGCGTCCGACGCGTCCCAGGAGGTCTCCAGCATGCCGTCCCCTCTTCCGGGCGCTTCGAGCGTCGAGCGCCGGCTGATCGTGCTGCTCGTCTTCATCGCTGCGATCGCAGTGGTGGGAGTTCTCGCGATCGTCCCGTACCGCCTCTATGAGCGCGACGTGCGCCTCGCGGAGGTGAACGCTCACCGCATCGGCAGCCTGCTCCACGTCAGCCTCGCGAACGATCTCCAGCGCGGCACGAGCGTCAAGGAGGTGTCCGACCTCGCGAATCGACTGCAAGCCGTCGCCGATCTGGAAATCCACCTGCGGGAGCTTCCCGAGTCCGAACTCCCGCCCGGCGATCCGGGCGGCCCCGGTTCGAGCGTCCGCCACGACACGGACCTCACCTACACGGCTCCCCCGATCCTCGACAAGGACGGCCACTCCTGGGTCGCGACCATGCATTTCGATCTGTCTCCGATGAAGCGCGAGTCGGTGCGGCTCATCATCGACCTGGTGCTCGCCGTGCTGTTCGGGTCGGTGGTCTTCTCGGTGGGCGTGTTCTGGCTGATCCGCGGCTCGTTGCTGCAGCCGTTGCACGAAGTCACGCTGCGCGTCTTGCGATTTTCCGAGGGGGATGAACTCGGTCCGGCGCCGGGCTTCGAGACCCGCGAACTCCGGGAACTCTTCGATGCGCTCGAACGCGCGAGCAGCGTGAAGCGAGGCGCCTAGTCAGGCGCTGCGGCGAGTCACGGCAAGTCACCGCGACGGAATCGCCAGTAGCCGAGCGCGGCGGCCCCAAGGCCGAGCAGCGCCGGGTAGCCGAGTGCGTAGACCAGGAAGCCGGTCTTCCCGAAGGCGTCGAAGATCACGAACGCGGCGGGCCCGAGCAGCACGAGGTCGGGATCGAAGAGCATCAGCGCGGCGGTGCGAAAGACCTGGAGCGGATTGGCGAGAGCGAGCGCCACGACCATCTCCGCGGGTACGTGCTGCTGGATCAGCACGCCGAGCAGGATCAGGTCGAGGAACAGGATCAGCACGAGCCAGAGCGCGAACGCCGCGCCTTGCGCGACGTCGACGCTGCGCGCCACCGCCGAGATCCCCATCGCGAGGCCGAGGAAGCAGGCCGAGAGCGCCGCGAGCAGCGCGGCGTAGAGGCCGAACAGAGCCCACGGCACTTCGATGCCCGAGTAGCTGGCCCAGCCCGCCGCGGCGCCCATCGCGAGCAGCGCCGGCAGGTAGACGACGAGGAAGCGCCCGAGCATGCGCCCCCAGAACCACGCGCCGAGCCCGACCGGGAGCGACAGCAGGTATTCGAAGACACCGGCCTCGCGATCGCCCGCCACCGAGCGCACGGTGGTGACGAGCACGAAGATCGGCAGGATCGCCATGCAGAGCTGGATGTAGGTGACGAGCAGACGCGAGAGGCCCATGAAGCCCAGGATGCGCGACTCGGTGAGACCGAACACGAAGAGCAGCGCGACGATCCCGCCGAAGAGCGC
>JAGSPS010000050.1 GCA_018262315.1 Deltaproteobacteria bacterium
CGGCGGCTGCGTAGTCGGCCTTGCGATAGAGCGCGATCGCCCACACGTGCGGCGGCTGCCAGAAGAACACGATCGCGAACAGCGAGAGGCCCGCCGCGCTGACGTGGCCGTTCACCGCGGCGTCGGCGATCAGCGGCGCCGCGGCGCCCGCCGCGCCGCCGATCACGGCATTCCACGCCGAGCGCGGCTTCAGCCAGATCGTGTAGACGAACACATAGAAGAGGATGCTCGCGACGCCGATTCCCGCGGCGGCGCTTCCGGCGATCGCCCACAGCAGCGCGCTGGACGCGACGCCGAGCGCCAGTCCGAACTTCAGCGCGGCTCCGGGCGCGAGACGACCCGCCGGCAGCGGTCGATTCCGGGTGCGCTCCATCAGCGCGTCCTTGTCGCGCTCGATGTAGGCGTTGAGCGTGTTGGCCGACGCGGCGGCGAGCGAGATCCCGAGCAGCACCAACGCGCCGAAGCCCAGATCCGGCCAGCCGCCTGCCGCCATGCCGAACACGGGGATACCCGTGAAGAGCACCATCGGGAGCAGGCGGGGCTTCGTCAGGTCCGCGTAGCTGCGGGCGGACGAGAGGGCTGAGGAAGGCGATGACGCCAAGACGCGACCTCGGAGCAGTCAATGGGGCCAATGGAGATGGGCCGGTTTGATAACGCAGGCGGTCCACGGGGTCGACCCGGCGAGGCCCGCCGTCGGATCCGTCCAGGTCTCTCTGCTCGACCAGGCAGCCGGCCGCTGCGATGCTCGGCGGCTTCGTGACGACATCCGAACTCGCTCTCGTCGTGCTCTCCGCGTTCCTGCACGCGATCTGGAGCGCGTCGATCAAGGGCAGCCGCAATCCGCTCGGCTTCAACCTGCTGCAACTCGCCCCACCGGTAGCCGCCGCGTGTCTGTTGCCGCTCTGGGTTCCGCTCGGCGACGTCCCCCGCGCAGTCTGGTGGATCGCGATCGGCACCGGTGTCTCGCACGGCTTCTACTTCTATTGGCTGGCGCGTGCGCTCGCGAGTGGCGAGCTGTCGATCGTCTACCCGATCGCTCGCTCGGCGCCGGCCTTCCTGCCGCTCTTCGCAGTGCTGCTGCTCGGCGAGAGCTTGTCGATTCGCGGCGCGCTCGGCATCGCGGTGGTGGTGGCCGGCATGTGGGCCGTGCAGGCAGATGCGGGCGTCGTGGGATGGCAGCGTTTCCGCGCGCCCGGCGCGAAATTCGCGTGGCTCACGCTGCTCGCGTCGATTGGCTACTCGCTCTGCGACAAGGCGGCGATGACGCGTCTGAACGTCGCCCCCTGGCATTCGGCGATTCCGCCGGCCGTGGTCTACTACATGTTGCTCTCGGTCGCGGGGGGGGTGGTGTTCACGCCGCTCGCGCTGCGACACGTGCCGCGCGCGGAGCTGGCGGCGGTCGCGCGCAGCGAGTGGCGCAATGCCTTCCTCGCCGCGGCTGTGAGTTTCGCGAGCTACGGGCTGATCCTGCAAGCGCTGCGCAGCGCGCCGGTGTCGTACGTCGTCGCCGCGCGCCAGACCAGTGTGCTCTTCGCCGTCGCGATCGGCGCGCTGCGCTGGCGCGAGCGACCGAGCCGGCTGCGCCTGCTCGGCGCGCTCGCGACCGTCCTGGGCGTCGCGCTCGTAGCAGGGTGAGGGCTACCGTCGAGACGCATGGCCGAACCGGCACCGCGCACGCCCAAACCCCGCACGCGCTGGTTCCGCTTCTCGGTGTGGCTCGGTGGCGTCGTGTTCGCTCCGTTCCTGCGCCTGCTCGGCTCGACGTGGCGCATCGAGAGCGAGGGCGAGGACCCGCGCGCCAGCTCCGAGCCGTTCCTTGCCGTCACCTGGCACCAGGGCCTGTTCGGCGCCGCGTATCACTTTCGCAACTCGGGCGCCGGGATCCCGGTCAGCCGGTCGCGGGACGGCGATCGCATCGATGCGGTGCTGCAGCGGCTCGGATTCGGTCCTTCGCCACGCGGATCGAGTTCGCGCGACGGGCCGATCGCGCTGCGCGGGATGATCGAGGCCGCGCGGAAGGGCCAGCCGGTCGGAATCCTCTGCGACGGGCCGCGAGGCCCGGCGCGCGTGTGCAAACCCGGCGCGCTCGCGGCGGGACGCGCAACGGGCCGCCCGATCCGCCCGATTGGTATCGCCGCCAAGCCCGCGATCCGCTTCCCGAGCTGGGATCGCGCGTTCCTGCCGCTGCCGTTCGCGCGCGTCGTCTTCGTCTACGGGCCGCCGCTCCCGATCGCGCGCGACCTCCCCGAAGAAGAGTTCACCGCCGCTCTCGCACAACTCGAACGCGCCATCGAATCCGCCCAGCAGCACGCCGAGCAACTCGCCGCTCTCTGAGTGTTGACTTGGGGACGTTCCTGCCCGCGTTGCCTTAGTTGCCTTCAAGAACGTCCCCAAGGCAACAGGGGTTACTTCTCGTGGCGGGCGCGGGTGACGATCTCGGCGAGCCAGAGGCCGATGTCGGGGTGCTCGAGCAACCCGGATTTCTCGAGGCGCTCGCAGGCGATGATCTCGACCTCCGCGACGGTGCCCGCCGCGAGTGCGCGACGCGCGTCGGCGCCGACGTCGCCGGAGTCGAGCGCGCGCACGATCTCCTTCACGACCGGGACCGCCCGCGGCGTTCCCGACAGCTCGCCGATTCCGAGACCGACGAGCAGCGGCACCGCGAGCGGGTTGCTCGCCATTTCGCCGCACACCGAGATCGGGATTCCGGCGCGGCCGGCGGCGCGCACGCTCGCGTCGATCAGCGCCAGCACCGCCGGATGCATCGGGCGGAACAGGTGCGCGATCGCCTCGTTGCCGCGGTCCACCGCCAGCGTGTACTGCGTGAGGTCGTTGGTGCCGACGCTGAAGAAATCGCACTCACGCGCCAGCGCATCGGCGATCAGCGCGGCCGACGGGACCTCGATCATGATGCCGACGGGGATCTCATCGTCGTAGGCGTAGCCACGCCGCGACAGGTCGTCCTGGGTCGACGCGAGCAGCCGCTTCACCTCGCGCAGCTCGTCGAGCGACGAGATCATCGGCAGCAGCAGCCGCACGTTGCCCACGGCGCTGGCGCGCAGGATCGCGCGGAGCTGCGCGCGCATCAGGTCTTCGTGGAGCATCGTCAGGCGCAGCGAGCGGCAGCCGAGCTGCGGGTTCTCCTCGGCTTCGAGCCCGACGTTCGGAACTGCCTTGTCGCCACCGAGATCGAGCGTGCGGATCGTCACCGGTCGTGGCGCCATCTCGCGCGCCACGCGCTCGTAGAGGATTTCCTGTTCGTCTTCCGGCGGTGCGCCGCGGTGGGCGAGCGCCAGCAACTCGGTGCGGAAGAGCCCGATGCCCTCGGCGCCGTGGCGCTCGACGAGGCGCAGGTCCGCGAGCAAACCGACATTCGCCGAGAGCACCACTCGGCGGCCATCCCGGGTCTCCGCGGGTCGCGAGCGCAACCCGTCGAGATGCTCGGCGACGATTGCAAAGCGCTGCTGCGCGCGCCGGTATTCGGCGAGCAGCGCGCCGTCGGGCGCGAGGTAGATGCGACCGGAGGTGCCGTCGACGATCGCGGTCTCGCCGGGACGCGCAAGCCGCATGGCGCCCTCGACGCCCGTCACCGACGGGATCTCGAGCGTGCGCGCGAAGATCGCGCCGTGCGAGGTCGCGCCGCCGCGCTCGGCGACGATCGCGGCGACCTTGTCCATCTCGAGCATCGTGAAATGCGCCGGAAGGATCATCGAGGTGACGACGACGGAGCCCGGAGCCAGCGGTACGTTTCGATGACGCACGCCGAGCAGTTTCGCCATCACGCGCCGGCCGACGTCCTCGACATCGTCGCCGCGCTCGCGGAAATACGGATCCTCGATGCGACTGAAGAGCTTGCGGTAGTGGTCGACGGCCCTGCGGATCGCCTCGCAGGCGTCCCCGCTCTCGGTGACCTCGCGTTCGAGACGCGTCACGAAGCCGTGATCTTCGAGGATCTGCACGTGCGTGTTGAACACGCTCGCGAACTCGGGACCGAAGCTGTCGCCGACTTCTTCGATCACGTCGTCGAGTTCGCGGCGCGCCTCCGCGAGCACGCGCAGCAAGTCGCTGCGCTCCTTCGCGGGGTCGCCGGAAGGCGTGTACTCGACGCAAGAGAGGTCGAGCGGATCTTCGAGCAGATAGACCGGTCCGATCGCGATCCCGCTGGAGGCGGAGGTGCCGCGCAGCGCGACGTTACGTTCCTGGCGGGGTGGTCGGGTGCCGGTCAGCGGTATCCCGGCGCGCGACAGTTCGTCGACGAAGCGCCCGCGTTCCGCGTCGGGCGCGGCGACCAGGTCGAGCAGGCGCGCGTTCAGCACCACCGGAGCAAGGAGCTGACCGCAGGTCTGGAGCAGCTCGACGTCTGACGCAGAGAAGTGACGAGGATTCACGGTCTGCACCACGAGCACGCCGATCGTCACGTCGCGCACGACGAGCGGTGCCGCCATCAGCGACGCGAAGCGATCCTCGCCCGTCTCGGGGAAGAAACGGAACTGCGGATGTTGCCGGGCGTGCTCGACGGCGAGCGGCGATCCCGACTTGGCGACGAGCCCGACGAGCCCTTCGCCCACGGCAAGGTGCACGTGTCCGACGGCTTCGGGCGCGAGCCCCCGGGTGGCGCGCAGTGTGAGGCGCGCGCCCCCAGGCTCGGAGAGGTAGACCGAGCACACGTCCGCATCGAGCCGCTTGGCGACACGGTCGACGACATTGCGCAACGTCTCCGCGAGATCGTGTGAACGGGACACGACCCCGGCGACGTCGGCGAGCAGCGTTCTGCGTTGCGGAATGACGCCCCCTTGCTCCGGACCCCACGTGCACTGTACCCGACGTGGGAATTCCGGAACCCGCCCGCAAGGAGGCCGATCCCCGAATCGGCCAGCGCGCGCAACGAGGCGCAGCCGGGCCGAGCTCACCGCGCTGGGCGGTGAGAGGAAGCGATCGCTAGGAGAACTGGGGCGGTTGCTGCGGCGGACGCGGCATCTCGCCGGACAGATCGGAGAGCGACGGGAAGACGTAGTCCTTGTCTTCGAAGCGCATGCCGAGTGCGAGCAGAATCTTGCGCTTGGTGTCCATGCGGCAGTTCATGCCCTTCTCGACGCTGTGGATCGTGCGGAGCGCAACCTTGGCCTTGCGGGCAAGCTGAGCCTGGGTCATCAGGCGGTTCTCGCGCAGCTCGCGCACGCGGTTCTGGCGGATGGCTCCGTTGGCGTTGGTCTCCATGTGCCCGTATTTCCCCCTGCTCGTGACCATCGCGAGGCGCGTTGCGCTCGTCTGGGCTTCGTTTCGTCCCATGCCTTGATTTCTTTAGGGAGAATCGGATGTTGCCGGCTCTCGTCAATTCCGGACCGGGCGAATCCCCCTCGCGTGGGAACGAGGAGAAGCAACGCCGAGATGCAAGCCGAGACGCACCCGTTCCGCGTGCGGGAGACCCCTAGCTTGGGTCCGGCGACCGGCAAGCACGCCGCCGAAGCGCGCAGCGAGCCGCAGGCGAGCGAAGCTCGTCAGGCTCGCCTCGGCGCCAGCAACCCTTGCCGCCCGCCGGAACTTCCGTGCGCAGACTCCTAGCCAGCGCCTGCGCACTGCTGGTGCTGGCGGCCGTAGTGGCGGGTGTCGCGGTGTCGAGCCGCCTCGGTCCCGAGCGCCTGCGGGAGGAACTCGTGCGGCGACTCGGCGCCGAACTGGGCCCCGTCCAGATCGACGCGGTGCGACCCCACTTCGGCTGGGGCGTGGGGATCGAGATCGAGGGCCTCCGCACAGCCGGGGAAGGCGAGGCGCCCGAACTCGTCGCCGACCGCGTCTGGATCACGCTCTCCGCGCGCAGCCTGCTGCGGGGCGAGCCGCGCGCGCGCCGCATCGACGTGCGCGGCCTGCGGGTCCGTGCCGAGCAGCGTGCCGACGGCGTCTGGGAACCACCGGCCCTCGCGCGCCTCCTCGAGCGCTGGCCCGCGCAGCCCGACGCCGCGCTGCCGGTGCCGCTGCCAGACGCTGCGAACGATCTGCGCGCGATGGCGAAAGCCTTGCCCGCGCTCTCGGTCGAGGACGGCGAGCTGCTCCTCGCGCGCCATCGCTCGGATCGCGTGAACCACCTGGCGTTGCGCGATCTGTACTTCGAGCTGACCCATGACCCGCTCGGCGGCGCAGCGCGAGTCGGCGCCGAGGGTCGTGTGCTGGTAGAGGGGAACGACCGTGGCCGTTTCGAGATCGCGGCCACGATCGAGCGCAAGGGACCCTACGTCGACGTTGCGCTCACCGACGCCGATCTCGGCGCGCTCGCCCCGTGGCTCGCGTTCGGCGAGTCGCACGTGGACGCAGCGGGGCGCGTGAGCGGGACGGCGTCGTGGAAACCGGAGACGGACGGCGGTTCGCTCGTCCTCGATCTGCTCGGTTTCGACCTGCGACTCGCGGGGCGCTTGCGCGCCGGCGACGGCGACGTGTCCGCGGCGTTCCCGAACGCTCGCCTTCACGCGAACGTGTCGGCCGATGCGCGCGTCGTGCGCGTGAGCGAGTTCGAGTGGAGCGCCGACCCCACCCAGCTCACCGGCAGCGCTTCACTCGAACGGCCCTTCGGCGACGGCGCACGACTCGCGTTCGAGCTGCGCGGCGGCCAGGTCCCGGTCACGGCGCTGCGCGACCTGGTGGTCGCCGGCGCGCCGAAGACCGGCCCGCTGTACGAGCGCGCGACGGCACTGCGCGCCGGCACGCTCGAGTCGATCGCCTTGCGCGCGAACCCGACGCCGATCATGGCCTGGCGCGCTCTCGCCAGCGCGCCGCTCGACGCCTGGCCGGACGGCCTCGAGATCGAAGCGCGCATCGCCGGCGTCGAATTGAAACTCGACGGAGCAGATGCGCTGCGCGATCTCGGCGCGCGCGTTCGCGTGAGCAGGGAGCGCATCGAGATCGAAGCCGCGCGCGCGAAGATCGGCGATCGCCCGCTGCCCGAGTTGTGGCTCGCGCTGTCGGGTCTGCGCGCCGTCGCCGAGGTTCTCGCCCGGGGTACGCAGCCGCCTGCCGTGCCGCCGCTGCCAGGACGCATCGCGCTCTCGGATTGGGTCGACTCGCACCGGCGAGCGGGCGCCCCCCCGCGCTGGCGTCGAATCGACGTCGACGCCGATTGGTTGGAGCATCCCGCGCTGCTGCGCCCGATCGAGGAGTTCACCGCGCAACTCACACCGGCCAACCCGGGCGTCCACATCGAGGACGCGAAGGGCTTCTGGGGCGGCGTGCCGTTCCACGGCAAGGTCTCCTTTCGTGGCGGCGACCGCGGGCGCGTCGACGCCGATCTCACGCTCTCGCTGCCGCGTCGCGAGGGACGGCGGCGTTCGAAAGGCGAGGTCTGGGCGCGCGCGAAGTTCCACGCCGATCTGGAGAAGCTCGGCGACTTCCAGGCCGAGGGACTCGACGGCGTCGTCCAGGCGATCGGCGACCGCGTCGAGCTTCGCCACGGCGCGGCGAAGCTGCGCCCGCGCGGCGACCTCTCCGGCATCGTCGCCCTCGATCTGTCGCGCTCCGATGCGGTGCCGTATCACGGGCGCATCGAACTGGTGAACGGCTCGCTGTCCGAGTTGATGAACGATCTCAAGATGGACGGCGGCGCCGCCAACGGAACGGCCGACATCGACACCGAATTGACGGGCCTGCTGGTAGCGGGGCACAACCTGCTGGCGGACACCACCGGCACGGCGATGATCCGGCTTCGCAAGGGCGAGATCCTGAAGCGCATGAACGTGCTCTTCTCGATCGCGCAGGCGAGCGACACGCTGAACCCGTTCCGCTCGCGCGAGACGATCCCGTACGAGCGCATCGACGCGCCGCTCCAGCTCGCGAATGGCCTCGCGAGCACCGACGCACTCGCGCTCGAGGGTCCCGCGCTGCGCCTGGTCGGCACCGGACACGTGAACGTGGTCGAGGATCCCCACCTGGTGGAGGCGGTGATCGGCATCTTCTACTTCCGGGCGCTCGATCGCGTGATCGGCGTGTTTCCGCTGCTGAACCGGATGTTGCTCGGCCCCGACGACAACCTGGTGTCCACCTACTTTGCAGTGTCGGGGCCCTGGGCCGACCCGCGCGCGAGCATCATCCCGAGCAAGTCGATCGCGTCGGGCCCCGGGAGTTTCGTGCTCGAAGGGCTGCCGTCGTTCGTGCGCGGCGGGATCTCGACGCTGGAACGCATCTTCACGGCGTCGGGCCCCAGTGCGAAGCCCGGGGCTGCGAACGCACCCCCGGCCCCGCTCGCGCCGCCGCCGCCAGCGCCGGTCGTGCCTCCCTCGTCGCCACCTGGAGATCTGCCGTGAAAGTTGCCGGCGCTCGGACCAAGGTGCTGACGCGCGCCGCCGCGGTGCGTGCCGTGCGCGCCGCACAGCGACGCGGCGAGCGCGTGGTGTTCACCAACGGCTGCTTCGACCTGCTCCACGTCGGCCACGTGCGCAGCCTCGAACAGGCGCGCGCGCAGGGCGATCGCCTCGTCGTCGCGCTGAACACGGACGCCAGCGTGCGCCGCAACAAGGGACCCGGGCGACCGATCGTGCCCGCGCGCCAACGCGCCGAAGTGCTGGCGGCGCTCGCCTGCGTGGACTTCGTGGTGCCCTTCGCCGAAGCGACCCCGCTCGCCATCATCGAGGCGCTCCGCCCGGACGTGCTCGCCAAGGGAGGCGACTGGTCCCTCGACGCGATCGTGGGTCGCACGGAGGTCGAGAGCTGGGGCGGCCGCGTGCTGCGACTGCGCGAAGTCCCGGGCGTCCGCACCACCCTCATCGCAGAGATGCTCAAGAGCGGACGACGTCCGCGCGCAGCGAGCCGCGGGCGCAAGAAGTCCTGAGCCCGTTCGCGGACGAAAGGGACTGTCCCTCCGTCCGCCCTCGATGGGCGGCGAGGGTGCGCAGCTGCACCGAGCGGGACGGGGCTAAGCTGACGCGATGCACGCAGCCGATGGCAATGCAGCCGCGACCCTGAAGCGACTCCTCGACGAAGTGGGCCGCGTCGTCGTCGGCCAACAGGCGCTCCTCGAAGGACTCCTGGTCGGTCTGCTCGCCGGCGGTCACGTGCTCGTCGAGGGCGTCCCCGGTCTCGCCAAGACGACGGCGGTGCGCACGCTCGCGCAGGCGCTCGGACTCGGCTTCCGGCGCGTACAGTTCACACCCGACCTGCTCCCGGGCGATCTCGTCGGAACGCCGGTCTACCACCCGGACGAACGCCGCTTCGCGGTGCGCAAGGGACCGATCTTCACGCCGGTGCTGCTCGCCGACGAGATCAACCGCGCACCCGCCAAGGTGCAGTCGGCGCTGCTCGAAGCGATGGAAGAGCGCCAGGTCACGATCGGCGACGAGAGCTTCGCGCTCCCGCAACCATTCTTCGTGATGGCGACCCAGAATCCGATCGAGCACGAGGGCACCTATCCGCTGCCCGAGGCGCAGATCGACCGCTTCCTGTTGAAGCTCGTCGTCGGCTACCCGAGCGCGGACGAAGAGCACGTGATCGCGGTGCGCGACGACGCCGACGTCTCGCGCGTGAACGCCGTCGCCGACGCCGCGCTCGTCGCATCGATGCAGCGAAGCGCCGCCGCCGTGCACGTCGCCGAGGCGGTGAGCGACTACGCCGTGCGGCTGGTGCGCGCAACGCGCCCCGCCCTGCAATCCGCTTCACCGAGCCCCATGACTCGCTCACCGAGCCCCCTGAATCGTGTTGGCGCGGTCCCGTCCGGGACCGCGCGAGATCATGAGCTGGCCGTGAACCTCGGCGTCGCTGTCGGCGCGTCACCACGCGCGAGTCGCTTCCTGGTGCGCGCGGCGAAGGCGCGCGCGCTGCTCGACGGGCGCGACTTTGCGACACCCTTCGACGTAAAGCGCACCGCTCCCGACGTGCTGCGCCATCGCATCGTGCTCAGTTACGAAGCCGAAGCCGACGGCGTGCGGCCCGAACGAGTCGTCGACGCGGTGCTGGCAGCCGTCGAGACGCCGTAGTTCGATGGCTTCCCAACGGGAAACCCAACCGGGAGCCCAACTCGAACTGGGAGCCCAACTGGCAGCCGCGCCGTCTCTGGCGGAGATCGTGCGTGCGGCGCGCATTCTCGCCGTGCGCAGTCGGCGCGAAGCGGCGGGCGTGCTGGTCGGCGCCTGGCGCAGCGCGTTCCGCGGCGGCGGCGTCGAGTTCGAGGAATCGCGCCCGTACGCGCCCGGCGACGACGTGCGTGCAATCGACTGGAATGCAACCGCGCGCACCGGCGCGCCCTGGGTGAAGCGCTTCCGCGAAGAGCGTTCGTGCACGCTGCTGCTCGCGCTCGACGCGTCGGGCTCGATGGCCTTCGGAACGACGGGCCGCAGCAAGGCGCAGACCGCCGCGCACGCGGCGGCGCTGCTCGCCGCGTCGGCCGCGCAGGCGGGCGACCCGGTGGGTTTCGTCGCGTTCGGCGACGAGGTGCGGCGCGAGATTCCTCCCGGCCGTGGCGACGCCCACACCTGGCGCGTGATCCGCGCCGCAGCCGAGAGCGCGGACGCGCCGCACGGAGCTACCGCTCTCGGCGTCGTCGCCGATTGGATTCGCGCGCATGCGCGGCGGCGCTCGCTGGTGGTCGTGCTCTCCGACTTCCGCGACCCGGCACTGGCGCGACGCCCGTTCGCCGTGCTCGGGCGGCGCCACGATCTGGTGGCCGCGATCGTCGAGGATCCGCGCGAGCGCGATCTCGTTGCAGCAGGAGGCTTGCGTCTCGCCGACTCGGAACGACCGGCAGGGCACGTCGTGCTCGGCACGCGCCGCGCGCAGCGCGACGCCTACCAGAGAGCCGCGGCCGAGCATCGCGCCGTGCTCGCACGCCGGCTGCGAGAAGAGAGCGCCGAACTCGTGTGGCTCGACACCGCCGGCAACCCGCTGCGCCCGCTGGTGCGCTTCTTCCGCGCGCGCGGCACGCAGCGCCGCGGCATCCCGTGAAGCGCGCATTCGCGGCGGTGCTCGTCGCGCTCGCATGCAGCGGCGAGCCCGCAGCGGTTCCGCCGGAAACGCCCGTGACGCCGCAGGCCGCCGTGCTGATCGAGCCGCCGCGGCTGCGCGTGGGCGACGTCGCTTCGATCGAGGTGGTGGTCGTGACACCGCCCGGACATCGCGTGCACCCGCTGAAGCCGCCCGCTTCGGTGCCGGGACTCTGGTTGCTGGACGCCGAAGCGCTGCCCGCCGAGACCAGCGGCGCGCGCGCGGTGCGGCGCACGCGCATCCGGGTGCGAGCCCGCGAGACCGGCTCCTTCGAGTGGCCCGCTCTGCGCGTCGAGATCGAAGACGCGAGCGGCGCGCGTTCGGAACTCGTCACGGCGGCGCGGCCGATCGAAATCGTGTCGGTGCTGCCGAGCTTCCCCGAGCGCGTCGAACCCTTTTCGTATCGGATGCCGGCCGCCGACCGCGACGCCCGGGCGCCGCTCTGGGCCGCCGCCGCGGGTTCGCTCGCTACGCTCGCGCTGCTCTCGCTGATCGCGATCGCGCGCCGCGCGCGGCAGCGCTCGCGTATACGCGCCGCCGCGGCAGCCGGCATCGCAGCGTACCAGCCCTGGGTCGAGGCGCTCGCCGCGATCGCCACTGCGCGCGACGCGGCCGACGCGGATTGGCGTCGCGCCGGTGGCCTCGGCGCCTGCGCACTGCGGCGTTACCTGGCTCGTCGCTTCGGCGTCACGGCCGAGTCGCTGACGACCGAGGAGATCGCGGCAATCCCGCGGCCGTTGCGCGCCGGCTCGCAGTGGCCCGCCGCGCTCGCGTGCCTGCGCGACTTCGACGCCGAGCGCTTCCGCGCGCAAGGCGATGCCAGTGCCACCGCGCGGGTTCGCTCTGCCCTCGAGGCGACGCAGCGCTTCGTCGAAGCGTCGATCCCGCCGGAGGCGCGATGATGGACGCGATCGCGGCGCTGCTCGGCATCGACGCCTTCGAGCGACCCGCGCTGCTCGTGGCCGCGCTGCTGGCCGCGCTCGCCGCCACCGTGGTGGCGGCGCGACGCGAGGCGCCCGCGCTTCCCTGGTCGGCGTGGTCCGAGATCCTCGCCGCGGGCGCGCGGCGTCGCGACTTCGGCCGCATGGCCGCGCTCGCCGCGCGCGCTCTCGCACTGGTGCTGCTCGGCGTCGCGCTCGCCGGGCCCGTGCGCGAACACCGCGCAGCGCCGCCTCCCGGCGAGGGATTCGATCTCGTGCTCGTGCTCGACACCTCCGAGAGCATGCAGGCGCTCGACGCCGAGGTCGCCGGCACGTGGCACACGCGCCTCGATCTGGCGCGCGCGGTGGTCGCGCGTTTTGCCGAGCGCCGCATCGCCGAAGGCGATCGCGTAGGACTCGTCGTGTTCGGCGAGACGGCCTTCACGCAGTGTCCGCTGTCGGGCGACGGACGGCTGCTGTCCGCGGCACTGGCGCGCGTCACACCGGGGATGGCCGGCAGCGCCACCGCGCTGGGCGATGCACTCGCCCTCGCGGTGAAGCGCGCGCAGCCGCAATCCGGGCAGGCGAGCGCGACGGGGCCCGTGGCGGGCCGGCTCGTCGTGCTGCTCACCGACGGCCGCAGCAACGCTGGGGCGATTCCGCCGGACGTGGCGGCTGCGCTCGCGAGGACGCGCGGCGTGCGCGTCCACACCGTGGGGATCGGCAGCGTCGGCGAGGTTGCGATGGAGAGCGGCGAAGCGGCCGGCGGTCGTGGCCTGCACTTCGAACGGCACGACCTCGACGGCGCAACGCTCGGGGCGATCGCCGCGGCGACCGGCGGCCGCTTCTTCGCGGCGCGCAGCAGCGCCGATCTCGCTGCGGTGTACGCCACAATCGACGCGCAGGAGCGTGCGCCGCGGCGCTCGCCGCCGCGCC
>JAGSPS010000051.1 GCA_018262315.1 Deltaproteobacteria bacterium
CTCGGGGGGGCTTCGACGGCTTCACCATCGCCGCTCGCTTTGCCGCCGCGGTGCTGTTCTTGGCGCTCGCGTTCGTCGTGGGACAACGACTCGTCGACGCGGCGATGCACGCCGTGATGCGACGGGGCGTCGCCGGCGCCGTCTCCACCAGCCTGCTGATCGCGCTGCTGGCGCCGCGGAGAAAGGGGACGGTCCTCGAAGTGACCTGGGTGAGGACTCGGGGGACACACCTCGCCGAGTGTGTCCCTGAACTCCTCGACCAGTCCACGTCGAGGACCGTCCCCTTTCTCCTCACGGGGCGGCTTCGTCGAGGCGGGCGGCGCGGCGGCGGAGGAGTTCGCGCTGCTCGGGGTGGGTGAGGATGTAGAGGTCGTTGCGTTCGATGCCGCGCACGACGCGACGCGCGACCTCCTCGGCGCCGATCACGCCGCCGCGCAGTGCGCCCGCCGGCGGTTGCTCGGGCTCGGCGACGGCCTTCGGGACTTCAAGCCCCCGCATCCGCATCGAGTTCGCCGTGATGGCGGTCGCGACGATCATCGGGCAGAGCACCGAGACGCCGATCTCGTGCGCTTCCAGTTCGCGGCGCAGCGACTCGGTGAACCCCACCACCGCGAATTTCGCCGCGCAGTAGACGCCGAGCCACGACATCCCCACGAGTCCCGCCATCGACGCGGTATTCAGTACGTGGCCGCCCTGCTTCTGCTCGATCATCCGCGGCGCGAATGCCTCGACGCCGTGCACGACGCCCCAGAAGTCGATGTCCATCGTGAGTCGCCAGTCGTCGGGTGTCATCTGGAGCAGCGGCCCGGCGATCGCGATGCCGGCGTTGTTGCAGACCAGGTGGGCCGCGCCGAAGTGCTGGAAGACGCGCTCGGCGAGTCCGCTCACGCTGGCGCGCTTGGTCACGTCGGTACGGACGCACAGGACCTCGGTCCCGCGTTCGCGCAGCACCTTGGAACGCGCGTCCATCGCCGTTTCGTCGAGGTCGGCGAGCGCGATCTTCGCCCCGCGCGCTGCGAACGCCTCGGCCATCGCAAAGCCGATGCCGCCAGCGCCGCCGGTGATCACGGCCACGCGGCCGCGGAAGGGATCGGACATGGGTGGCTACCTCCGGAAAGGCCGGAGGATACCCAGAGATCAGAACGGCGGAACGCGCACCGTGGAGTTGGCGGTCGCCGTGGCGCTCGCTTCGGGTTTCGAGGCTGCGCGCTCCAGCACGGCGCGGTAGCCGCGCGTCACGAGTGCGCCGTCGAGCAATCCGCGCGCGTCGAGCATGCCGTGCAGGCGCGGCAGCTTGTAGTGCGGGACGGTCATCAGCAGATGGTGTTCGAGGTGGTAGTTCACGCGATTCGGGGCGAGCAGCAGTCGTTCCCACCAGGTAACGAGCGTGGTGCGCGTGTTGCGCAGCGGGTCCGACGGATCCGGCACCATCGCGTGCTCGGCGATCGAGCGGATGCGCGTCGCCAGCGTATTCGTGGTGAGCCAGGCGCCGATCCACAGCAGATAGAGCAGTGGATGGCCGAGGGCGGCGAGCAGCGCGAAGAGCGCGCCGTTCGTCACGAAGAAGCCGATGAAAGCGCGCCGCCCGCGTTCGTCGCCGGCGCGCCAGCGCGCCATCGATCGCTTCCACGCGCCGCGTACGAACTTGCGACCGGTCTGCCCGGAGAGGTCGCGCCACACTTTGCGGCGCAGGCTCGCCGGTGTGATTGGGAATGGCAGCACGAGCCCGAGGTCGGGATCGTCCTTCGTCCAAGTCTTCGCGTGATGCTGCAAGTGGTACGGGCGATAGGCGTGAAGATCGGACCACACGGGATACGCGCAGAGCCAGTTGCCGGCTGCGTCGTTCCAGCGCTTGTCGCGGAGCAGCGTGCGGTGCGACGCCTCGTGCATCAAGACTGCGAGGCCGAGCTGGCGTGCGCCGATCAGGAAGAGCGCCACGACGACGCTGAGCGGGTGGGGCCACGCGGCGACGCCCGCAAACGCCGCCGCGATGATCGCCCAGTTCGTCGCGATCGACGCAACACCGCGCCAGCTCTCTACCGCGAGCAGCGCCTGAATTTCCTCGCGCGAGAATCGCGCGTGCCAGGCTTCGTTGGTCTTCGCGCTGGCGTCGAGATCGGGCATTGCAGCGCTGTCGGAACCGGGATTGGCAGCGGTCATCGAAGTTCTCCTCGCGAAATCGCGTGCCTGTCGAAGGGCGTCGCGGGCGCCTTGCCGTGCCGAACGCCGTGGCGCGACAGGAAGCCCGACCAGTTCGCGCGGCCGATCTTGTCGTAGTCGCGCATCGCATCGACGAGCGCCGCGCGCTCGGCGGCGTGGACGATCGGCTCGGGCAGCAGTGGATCGTGCGCGAGCAGTCGCAGAACCGCCCCGCCCACGTGGAACGACTCGACCATCGCGAACTCCGCCGATCGCGCGCGCAGCCGCCGTGTGCTCGCGCCGAGCTGCTGGCGGTGGCGGCGATAGTTCGCGACGAGGTCCTCGGCGTCCCACAGCTTGCGCGCGCGCGCCTCGCTCACCGGGTCGAGTTCGCGCACTTCGCACACGACGGAGCCGGGCGCGAGCCCGAGCGCTGCCAACTCTTCGCGCACGCGCGTGACGCCGCCGGCGAGGTTGTCGGGTCGCAGCGCCAGCCCACGCACGAGCGGCCGGAAGCCCGAGAGGCGCAGCGCTCGCTCGCCGCACCGCTGCGACGCGCGCGACGGAGGCGTCGCAGCGCCAGCCGCAAAGATGCCGATCCAGCCGCCCGACCACGGCAGCAACTGCGCGTCGAGTTCCCGCCAGGCGGCGACGCGTCGCTGCACGGGCGCGGCGGCCTGGCCGAGTCGGTAGAGGCCGCGATCGTCGCGCTCGATGAGCCCGGCTCCGAGCAGCCGCGTCAGCGCGACGCGCACGCTGCCCTCGGCAATCCCGAAGAGCGCCGCCGCTGCGACCAGCGCGCGCACCGGCATCGCGCCGCGGCGCAGCGTGGAGAGCAGGTCGAGCACGAAGCTCTTCGCATTCGGCGGTCGCCCAAGCACGGCAAGACATTACAGATTGTATCCACTCACGTCTATTCCAAGTAATGAGTGGCGAGACAAGGGGAGAAAGGGGACGGTCCTCGCTGTGACCGGGCTGAGGACTGAAGGGACAGACCTGGCGAGGTGTGTCCCTCGAGTCCTCAGCCAGTCCACGCCGAGGACCGTCCCCTTTCTCCACCTTTCTCCAGGAGATTCTGATGAGCGACCTGCTGTATGGCGTCGATGGTCATGTCGCGACGATCACGTTGAATCGTCCGGAGCGGTTGAATGCGATCTCGGTGCCGATGCTCGACGCGCTCTCGCGGGCCCTGGTCGCGGCCGACGAGGATCGTGCGGTGCGCGTGATCGTGCTGACCGGCGCGGGCAAGGGGTTCTGCTCCGGGCTCGATCTCAAGGATCTCGCCGCCGGCAAGAGCATCGGCGGCGACAACGACGCGATGCCGGTCCGCTTCGACTTGCGCAACGCGCCGCCGATCGTGCTGCACCAGGTGGACAAGCCGACGCTCTGCGCGCTCAACGGCGCCGCCGCCGGCTACGGCATGGACCTCGCGCTCGGCTGCGACATCCGCATCGCGAGCGACAAGGCGAAGTTCGTCCCCGGCTTCGCCAAGCGCGGCGTGCTGCCCGAGAGCGGCGGCACCTGGCTGCTTCCGCGGCTCGTCGGTTGGGCGAAGGCGTGCGAGATCGCCTTCAGCGGCCGCACGCTAGCGGCTGCGGAATGTCTCGAACTCGGTCTGGTGAACAAGATCGTCCCGCAGGATCTCTTCGAGAAGGAGGTGCGCGCGCTGGCTGACGAGATCGCATCGAATGCGCCGCTGGCCGTGCAGGCGATCAAGCGGATGATGCGACTTGGCCTCGAAGACAGCTTCGAGTCGAACGTGCACCAGGTCTACTTGCAACTGCTTCCGCTGTTCCGCACGCGCGATTTCCAGGAGGGCGTGAAGGCGTTCCTCGAAAATCGCGCGCCGAAGTTCGAGGGGCGCTGACTCTAGTTCGCGTCGGGTACCCAGTTGCCGTGGAAGCCGAACGGCACGCGTTGCGGCAGATGGATCGTCGCGACCGGCGAACCCGTGAAGTCCTGCGCGTGCAGGATCTGTACTTCGCCGCCGTTGGTCGCCGCGTCGTAGACGTAGGCGAGCAGCCAGCCGTCGTCCTCGTCTGATTCGGGCGTGCGCGGCACGAAGACGGGTTCGAGGTACGCGCGGCCGTTGCCTTCAAGGCGCAGCTCGCTCGTGCGATCGACGAGATCATGCTTGTAGATCGGTCCGACGCCGAGCCGGTCGGCCAGCCCGGCGGTGTAGCCGTAGCGGATCGGCTTGCCGATCCGCCGCTCGTCGTGCCGCGGGAACTCGTTGCCGCGGTCGTCGAGGCAATCGGTGCTGACCTTGCCCGACGGCGGGTCGAGCACCCAGCGATCGAGCGTCGGCCGGCCTTCATTCGGGCCGAGGCGATCGCTCGCGAACATCTTCGGATGCCGGCAGACGTCGAGCACCACCTGTCCGTCCGCGGTTTCGTAGGCGTTCATCGGATGGAACACGTAACAGAGCGGTACTTCGAACCAGCGAACCTGGAACGCGTCGCCCTCGCGAGGCAGCAGTCCGACACGCGCTCCGTAGTCCGGGTTCCAGACGTAGGGGAAGGCGCCCGCCATCGCGACGTCGACGTCGAAGGTGCAGGGCAGGTCGAAGAGCACGACATAGCGCTCGGTGATCGCGCAATCGTGCACCATCGGCTTGCCGGGCACGGGCACGTTCACGGCCTTCCGCACGCGACCATCGTTCGCGACTACCACGTACTGGAGGTAGTCCCACGCCCAATAGTAGACGACCGCGTGCAGCTCGCCGGTGTCGGGGTCGCGCTTCGGGTGCGCGGTGAAGGAACCCGGCAGCGTGCCCTCGAAGTTCGAGTATGCGACGGTCTCCAGCTCGTTGCTGAGTTCCACCGGGAGTCCGCCGGCCTCGACGATCGCGAAGGTCCGGCCCGCGTGGCTGATCACGTTGGTGTTCGCGACGCCGCTGCCCATGCCGTGGCGCGGACCGGGCGTCGGGGGGAGGCCCCTGGCGGCGGCGACATCGTCGTCGCGCACGAAGCGGTTGCGATACCACTCGGCGCGCCCGTCGCGCAGCCACACGCCGTGCACCATGCCGTTGCCGGTGAACCAGTGGTAGTTCGCGGGGTCCGGCGGCACGACGGGATTCGGCCCGATCCGTAGCAGGCGACCGCTCAGCTCGCGCGGGATGGTCCCGGTGACGCGCAGATCCCTCGCGGTGACTTCGTCGGCCACCGGAGCGAAGTTCCCGGACAGATACGGGTTCGCGGTCATCGTCGTGCAGTGGCCTGGGACGGCATGGAGCCATCCTCGACCAGTTGGCGGGAATTGTCGAATCGAATGGCGTCGAAGTGGGCTAGAGCTCGCCGCCGAGACGCCGGAAGATGGCGTCGGGTGTGTCGGCGGCCTGGCTGCCGGGCTGGCGCTCGAGCACCTGCAGTCCCGCGACCATCCGGTCGCAGAGCGCGGCTTCGTTCGGGACCCCGCGATTGCGAAGCTCCCGGGGCAGGATCTTCTGCACGACGACGCGTAGCTCGCTGGGCGCGACCGTTCGCGGTTCGAGCCCCGCCTCCTTGAGCGCGATCCGGACCGTGCCGCGCGCTTCGAGGCGCTCGAGCGTCGTAGTCTCTTCGAGTGCGGTGCACAGCCACTCGAATGCCGAAGAGCCGGCCATCGCGGATCTCCAATGAAGGCAGGAAGCGGGGGAGGGACGCCGGAAGCGACCACCCTCCCTGGTGATCCTGCGCACTCGATAGGCTTCTTCGGCCGCCGCCGACGCCGACTTGAGACGGCTCGACGATCCCGCTCGCTGCCGGACGGCAGCGAGTTCGACGATCCCGCTCGCTGCCGGACGGCAGCGAGCCGAACACGAGTCAGGGGGCTGCGAGGTTGCAGTGAAGGGGCTGCGAGTTGGGCGGTCAGCGGAACGTGCGGGTCACGAACAGGAAGAGGCCGAGCCCACAGATCGCCGCCGAGCCGAGTTCGGCGACGCGCCCGTACCAGCGCCCGTCGTGAGCACGGGCGAGCGAGTGGACCAGCGGCCAGATCAGCGCGACCACGGCGATCTGGCCCACTTCGACCCCTGCGTTGAATCCGAAGAGCGCCGTGACCAGCCGGTCGGTTGGGAGTTCCATCTCGGCGAGGATGCCCGCGAAACCGAAACCGTGGACGAGCCCGAATGCGAAGGCCACGGCGGCGCGCAGCTGCGCCGGTCGCGAGGTGCGATCCAGCAGCCCGAAGTGACACCACGAAAAGAGCGCGAGGCCGAGCAGCGTGGACGTCGCCACGGCGCCGGTTCCGGCAAGCGACGCCGCCGCGAGCGCTGCAAGTCCGACCACGACTACCGCCGGAACCGCGCGCGGCCGACCGCCGAGCAGCCACGAGTTCTCCGCCGCGACGAGCGCGATCGAGAACGCGATCAGCGCCTCGACGGCGGCCGGGTCGGGCCGCACCACGCCGAGCACGGCCAACGCGAGCGTGACGCTGTGGCCGATCGTGAAGCCGGTCACGAGGCCCGCCACTTCGCGAAGACTCGCCGCGAGCAGCAACAGCGCGAGCACGAAGACGATATGGTCGTAGCCGGTGGCGATGTGCTCGATGCCGAGCACCAGATAGCCGAGCAGGCCCGTGCCACTCGCGTCCGGTGTGCTCGCAGTTGCGCCGAGTTCGCCGAGCGACCAACTCGCCTGTGCCTCCGAGAGAACCGCCTCGCGCACGCTGCCGTCCGGCATCTCGACGCGCGCGAAGTGAAGATGCGACGGCGCGACGTCGAGCAGTAGCGTGCTCGAGACCACCGGCGCTCCTGGATCTGCACATTTCAGGGTCCACTCGTAGACGACCCAGCCGTCGGGCGCTGCGACCGGGAGCGGTTCCGCGGAAGGCGCGCACGGCTGTCCCCGACTCGACAGGAGAACGCTCTCGGCGAGCAGCCGGATCAGTGCCGGCTGTTTGTGGGGCTCGAGCACCGGGTCGAGCGCCAGGCGCGTCAGCTCGAGACGCGGGATGCGCACGCGCACGAGCGCGCCGTCGCTGCTGAGCTTCCAGCTCGAGTAGGAGAGACTGCGCCCGTGTGCCGCCGCGGGACGCGGCGCGAGCGCGCACAGCAGCGCAATCAACACCAAAACGAGATGCACGACGCGTTTCAAGGAAGCGTTCTCGCCACGGCGATCGCGGCGCGGCGGCGCAGCTCGTCGAGATAGGCGCGCAGGGCCTCGTCGCCCACGCGCCGCCTCCACTCGGCGCGCAGCTCCGCTTCGACCTCCGCGAGCTCCGGCGCGCGCGTCGCCTCGCGCGCGACGAGCCGCAGCACGTGGTAGCCGCCCGCCGCACGGACCGGATCCGCGACCTCGCCGGGCGCGAGCGCCGCCAGCGCCAGGACCGCCGCGGGCCCCAGGTATTCGCGCAACTTCGCGGCTGGCAGGGGCGCATCGGGGAGCTTTGCGACGGGTGCGTCGCCGAGTGCTCGCTGCACGTCGTCGGCGGCGTCGCCGTCGCGCAGACGCGCGGCGGCATCGCGCGCACGGGCGAGTGCGGCGCCGTCGGCGTCGCCGCTGCTGCGCACGAAGACCTGCTCGACGTGCAGGCGCCCCGGTCGCGCGAAGTAGTCGCGGTTCGCGTCGAAGAAGGCGCGCAGCTCGCCGGCATCCGGCTCGCGCTGATCGGCGTCGGCCGTCACCGACTCGATCACCGCCGCCACCAGGTCGCCCCGCACGCGCCGATCCTGGCGCGCCAGTCCGAGCTCCAGTGCGCGTTGCACCAGCAGCTCCTCGTCGACGAGGCGATCGAGAACATGACGCTTGTCGGCGTCGTCGACGGCGCTGCGTCGGTCGGAGACCAACGCTTCCACGGCGCGCTCGTAGTCCGCACGTCGCACCGCCGTCCCGTTCACCGCCGCGACGGCGCCTTCGGGCACCAGGCTCGCCTCGCGCGTCGGCGCGAGCAATCCCACGGCCGCTGCCGTGAGCCCCGCGAGTGCACCGACGGTGAGCAGCGCGACCGCGCGACGCTCGCTCAAGTCGTCCCCTGCGTCGCCGCGATGAACCCGACCACGACGCGCGCGAACGCTTCACCGCAGTCTTCCTGCAGGAAGTGACCGCCACCGGCGAGCGTCACGTGCTGCTGTCCGCGCGCACCTGGAATGCGCTGCTGGAGTGCGATGTCGCCGCCGCGCGTCACCGGATCGCCGTCGCTGAACGCGGTGAGGAAGGGCTTCTCGAAGCGCTCGAGAACCTGCCAGGCCGCGCGGTTGGCGGGCGCGGCGGGATCGTCGGGCGCGATCGGCACGAGCAGCGGGAACTGCCGCGCGCCGGACTTGTACGATTCGTCCGGGAACGGCGCGTCATATGCCGCGACGACTTCGGGCGGCAACTCGGTCCGCGTTGCGCCTTGCAGGATCTGCCCGGCCGGGAACACGGGCACGTTCTGCGAGAACGCGCGCCAGGCCATGAACGCGTCACTCGGCGCGCCGTCGCCCGTCGGCAGGAACGTGTTCGCGGCGACCACGCGCGCAAAACGATCCGGCTCGTCGGCGACGAGTCGCAGGCCGAGCAGGCCGCCCCAATCCTGGCAGACGAGCGTGATCCTGCGCAGCTCCAGCGTTTCGACGAACGCGCGCAGCCAGTCGACGTGGCGCTGGTAGCTGTAGTCGCTGCGCTCCGCCGGCTTGTCCGAGCGACCGAAGCCGACGAGATCCGGGGCGACGACGCGCTGCCCTGCCGCCGCGATCAGCGGGATCATCTTCCGGTACAGATAGGACCAGGAGGGTTCGCCGTGCAGGCACAGCACGGGATCGGCAGCGGCCGGTCCCTCGTCGACGTAGTGCACGCGCAAGCGCGCGCCGTCTTCCGACGGGAGTTCGACGTAGTGTGGCGAGAACGCGTAGCCGGGCAGGCGGGCGAAGCGTTCGTCGGGGGTGCGAAGGATCTGCAAGGCGATTTCCTTCCCCGGCATCGGGCGTCGGAGCACTCTAGACGAGCGCCACGACGCCTTCGATGCCCGCGGAGTTCTCGCTCTCCCCGCTCTCGGCTGCGGGCCGCGGGCGCTGCTCGAGGATGGGCTCCCGGCTTGACGTGGGAAAGCGTCCCACTTACGCTGGACCCCCGCCTCGCCACGGCTCGCCGGGCCCGGGTTGCGTCGGATCGGGGGCCGCGGCGGAAGAGAGAATTGCACGATGAGCAGCCAGATCTGGCCGAGCCGGCGGGCAGCGGTGAGCGCGTTGGCAGCGGCGCTGTCGCGCAATCCCGCGGCAGCGCGCGTCTACGGTCCCGTCGACGAATGCGATGTGGTCGACGACATCGGCCAGGAGAGCTGCGGCTTCGAGATCGAGCTCGAAGGCGTCCACAGCAGTACTCGGGCGCCCGCAGAGTCGAGTCGAGGGAGGCTCCCCTCTTGCAGCGGTTCGTGGCGTTGCCAGCCGCTGGTGTGATGGACGCTCGGACCAGATCGGACGTCAGTTTGGCATCCCGCCGGAGCACCACGAGCAAAGCCCGCGTTCCGCCGGCGCTGCTGCGCCAGGCGCTGGAACGTCTGTTGCGGCCCCTGGTTCGCCTGCTGATCGAGCAGGGTGTGCCGTTCGGCGAGCTCGCCGAGCTGTTGAAGGGCGTCTACGTCGACGTCGCGCTTCGCGACTTTCCGCTCGAGGGCAAGCAGCCCACCGATAGCCGCGTGACGCTGCTGACTGGTGTCCACCGCAAGGACGTCCGGCGCCTGCGCGGGCAGCCGCACACGCCGCAGGATCCGCCGCATTCCGTGACGCTCGGGGCGCTGCTGGTCGCGCGCTGGACCGGTACGCCGGGCTTCCTCGACGCCGAGGGCCACCCGCGCCCGCTGCCGCGCAAGGCACTCCGCCGCGGCAAGAGCTTCGAGAGCCTGGTCGAATCGGTCAGCAAGGACATCCGGCCGCGCGTGGTGCTCGACGAGTGGTTGCGCCTCGGTGTCGTACGTCTCGACGCCGAGGACCGCGTCTGCCTGAATGCCGAGGCGTTCGTGCCGTCGCGCGGCCTCGATGAGAAGCTCTTCTTCTTCGCGCGCAACCTGCACGACCACATCGCCGCCGCCGCGCGCAACGTCGGCGGCCGGCGTCCCGCCTTCCTCGAGCGCAGCGTCTACTACCCCGGCCTCGCGCGGGAGTCGGTCGCCGAGCTCGCAAAGCTCGCCGCGCGGGTCGGCATGGAGGCGCTCCAGGCCGTGAACCGTCGCGCCCTCGAACTCGTGCACGAGGACGCGGGTGGCGAGACGGCATCGCAGCGGATGAACTTCGGGCTGTACTTCTACGACGCCCCTGCCGATGATGGCGCGGCGCCGGACGAAGAGAGCGCGCAGAAGTGAACGAAGCGCACCCGCGCCGATCCCTGCATCGCAGTCAGGATTGCGACCAGCCCGCAGACCGCCTCGAGCAGGCGTTGCCGGATCGGTGTCTTCGCTCTCACGCGCGCACTCGCTCCTTCGGCTCCTGGGTGCCGCGCGGCAACAACCCCGCCGTGCGGTAGACCGCGTCGATCACGCGCATGTTGGCGACCGCGTCGTCGGGTCCCGTCGGCACCGGCGTCCCGTTGCGCACGTGATCGACGAAAGCGCGCAGCTGGCAGGTGTAGGTCGCCTCGCCGGCTACGCGCTCGCTGTGGCTTCCCGCCGGCGTTCGCACCGTCACGCGGTTGTAGAACTGCGGCGCGATCGGATTGAAGACACGCACTTCTCCGCGCTCGCCCTCGATGCGCAGCGACAGCTTCAGCAGCGTGCGCGACCACATCGAGCAGAGCGTCGCGGCGCTCCGTCCGTCGGCGAAGCGGTAGCGCGCCTGCATGCGGCGATCGACCTGCGGCGACCACGACAGCGCGTCGGCGCCGATGACTTCCGGTTCCGCTTCCGCCATGTGGCGCACCATCGACACGGTGTAGCAACCGGCGTCCATCATTGCGCCGCCCGCGAGATCCCAGCGCCAGCGGATGTCGTTGCGCAGCAGGCCGATCGGGAAGGCGAGGGCGGCTTCGTAGTGACGCGGTGTGCCGATCGCGCCGCTCGCAAGGATCTCCTTCACGCGCGCCGCGAGCGGGTGGTAGCGCCAGTGGAAGGCCTCGACTAGCACGCGACCGGTCTCGCGCGCGGCGTCCGCCATCTGCTGCGCCTCCGCCGCGTTCGACGCGATCGGCTTTTCGCAGAGCACGTGCTTGCCGGCGCGCAGCGCGCGGATCGTCCACTCGAAGTGCAACGCGTTCGGGAGCGGGTTGTAGATCGCGTCGAGTTCGGGGTCGGCGAGCAGCGCGTCATAGGAATCGTGCACGCGCGGGATGCCGTGTTTCTGCGCGAAGGCGCGCGCCCTGGCGCCGTCGCGCGCCGCGACGGCCACGACCTGCGCCTCCGCGACGCTTTGGGCGGGCCGGATCAGCGCCATCGGCGCAATCCGCGCGGCGCCGAGGATGCCGAAGCGGAGCGGAGCCTGGTTCGTCATCTGGGGAGGATACGCCGCCAATCGTTTGGCCACGCGTGCGCTGTCATGGGCGCCGTTCCGGAGCCAGGTGCAACGGACGCACAGGCAGCGCTCGCCGGACTGCGACGCCGAAGCCGCGCGCGAGCGCGGTGATCAGACGCCGAGTCGACGGCGCGCGCGCCGTCGGCGGGCGACCGACGCCAACGCGCCGAGGGCCGCGATGGACCCGGACGTCGCGGCCGGCTCGGGAGCGAGCTGGATGTGGTCGAAGTAGACGGTCCACGGATCTCCCGCGTTGCCCGTGTTCTTCCAGGCGGCGATGTGCACCAGGAGGCCCAGCGCTTCTGCGGGTGCACTCAGGTCCGTCGCGACCGCCGTCCAGACCCCCGTCGTGAGCGAGGTGAGGGGCGTGTATCCGATCGACGAGACGTCGCAGAGCGCGTTCGAATACCAGTACAAGCCGACGTCCGCGCGTCCCGTCGTGTCGGTGCCGGTCGAGTAGTGCGAGTACGAGAAGTGGTAGTCGAGCCCCCCTTCGACCGGGACACATTGTTCGACGAACGCTCCGCTCACGCCCCCATACGTGTTCGAGATCGAGATCGATCCCGAATTCGGGTCGTCGGTGTCGTCGAAGGGATCCCACACTTTGCCGGTACCGACGTTGTCCCAGCCGAGAAGATCGGTGTCGAACTCGCCATTCACCACCAGACCACCGGCGCTGGCGCCGGCGGCCCCGAAAGCCACGATCGCGAACGTCACGCAGATCCAGGTCCGACTCGTGAGCCTCATCTTGATCCGACCTCCTACGGGCTCAGGATGTGCCCGTCTTCGAGTTTCGCGCGACGGCGCAACTGTATTGCAGATTGGCGCGATGCGGCGGTGCACGGCGAAGCGCAGCTCGCCGTTGCCCGCACCGACACCCGTCGGGGCCGCGACGCGAGGATCCCGGGCACTTTGATAGGATGGCCCCCGACGCGGGAGGAAGCGCCATGCACTGCGAACTCAAGCTGACGGGTGGCACGCTGATCGACGGGACCGGCACGCCCGCTGTGCGCAGCGACGTGGCGATCGCCGGCGGCCGCATCAGCGCGCTCGGCGATCTCACCGCGCTCGAGGCGGCGCGCACGATCGACTGCAGCGATCGCGTCGTGACGCCCGGCTTCATCGACATCCACTCGCACGCGGACTGGCTGTTGCCCGACGCGGATCACGGGCGTCTCGTCGAACCGTTCGTGCGCCAGGGCATGACGACGCTCGTCGCGGGCAACTGCGGCTTCAGCCCGGCGCCGATCTCCCCGCGCAGTCGCGACACGGCG
>JAGSPS010000052.1 GCA_018262315.1 Deltaproteobacteria bacterium
CGCGCCGCTCGCCGCCGCGAGGGCGACACCCGAGGGCTCCGGCACGGGTCGAGGTGGCGCGCCCGGCGTCGGGACGGGCTGCACCCGCCAGACGCCGTCGGCGCCGCGCTCGATGCTGCTGCCGCCGGGCGCATCGCCGACGTCGACGGCGCCCGGCAGGCCCGACTCGTCGAGCAGGCCGCTGCTGTTCTCGCCGCCGTAGATCACCACCGCGAGCGGCACCGTCTCGGCCGTCACTTCCTCGACCGGCACGTCGAAGAGCGCGACGCCGTCGGCCGTGGCACCGCTGTTCTGCAAGTCGGCTTCGAGGTCGACGGCGAGGTCGAAGACGGGACTCGCGTTGTCGGGCGTGCTCAGCGGACCACCGGCGACGAAGAAGTCGCCGGCCGCAACGCTGCCCGCGAGTGCGAGCAGTCCCGACAAGTAGTCGGTGCCGCCCCAACCGAGACTGAAGCCCGCCAGATCCACGGGTGTGTCGCTGGCGTTCCGCAGCTCGATCCACTCGAAGCCGTCGTCGGATCCGGTGGCGTCGTAGAAGACTTCCGAGAGCGCGATCTGCGCGTGTGCGGTGGCAGAGAGCGAAGTGAGGCTGCAGGCGAGCGCGGCGCAACACGCCGCAGAGACGACCCTGTTCATGGAGCGACTGTTGATCGAGTGACTGTTCATCGAGTGACCCGCGCGGGACCGCGTGGGATGAGCGGCGCGAGATTTCCGCATCGCGCGCGAGCTGGCAACGGCGGACGAGCGTTCACGCCTGGCTCAGACGGACGCGGCCCGCAGCGCGAGGCCGCTCGCGACCGACGTCAGCTCCTCGCCGCCCCGCAGCTTCTCGCCGCCGAAGCGGCGCTCGAAGATGTGTCGCACGGCCGGCACCAGCGCGCTGCCACCCGTCAGGAAGACGCGGTCGATCCGCGCGTCGGCGCAGCCCGCCGACGCGAGCGCGTCGTCGACGCTGCCTTCGATGCGTTCGAGTTCGAGCGCGATCCATGCTTCGAAGTCGCGTCGCGCAACCGCCGCGTCGAGTGCAAAGGTGTCATCGCGATAGCGCACGCGACTTTCCTGCTGGCGCGACAGTTCGTGCTTCGCGGCCTCGATCGCTCGGTAGACGTGGAATCCGCGGTCTTCGCGCACCAGTCGCGTGAAGGCGCGCAGCCGTTCGGGTTCGAGCGCCTCGCGTTCGAGATCGGCGAGCAGCGCGAGCGTCGGCGGTGATTTCAGGAACGACAGGTGATGCCAGCGTTCGAGGTGCGCGTAGAGCCAGCGCGGCACCGGCAGCACGTCGCCGAAGGGATTGCGATACGACGTGCCGCGACCGAGCGCCGGCGCCACGCGCTCGCGCACCAGCTTGGCGTCGAAGGCGTCGCCGGCGATCCCGACGCCGGCGCTCGCCAGCACCTCGGCGTGCGCGCGGCCGCCCCCCGGTGCGAGGCGCAACACCGAGAAGTCGCTGGTGCCGCCGCCGAAGTCACCGATCAACACCAGCTCGGGCGCCTCGATGCGCAAGCCGTAGTGGTGGGCTGCCGCGACCGGCTCCAGCTCGAACACCACTTCGTCGAAGCCCGCACGCGCGAGCGCCGAACGCAGCCGCGCCAGCGCGAGTCGCTCGTCGGCCGTCGCGGCCTGGCCGGCGAAGCGAACCGGCCGGCCGACGGCGACGCGCCTGCCGAGCGGTCCCAGCTCCAGCTCGGCGGCGGCGCGCAACTCCGCAACGAGTCGCCCGACGAGATCCTCCAGCTCGTAGACCGCGCCGAAGATCTCCGTGCGCTCGAAGAGCGCGCTCGCCAGGAACGACTTGATCGACTGCACGAGGCGCCCGTCGCCCGCCGTCGCGAGATAGCGGTCGATCGCCGCGGGGCCGGCACGCACGCGCGGCGCGCGGCGCATGGCGCGAAGCGCCTGGCCCTCCGAGTCATCATGCATGGCGCGCAGCGCCTGGCCCTCCGAGGCATCACGCATGGCGCGCAGCGCCTGGCCCTCCGAGGCATCAGGCCGGTCGTCGGGATCGGGCTCGAAGTGCAGGATCGAACGGAATGCCTGGGTGCGTCCGTCGCGGCCTCCACCAAGTGGATAGGAAGCCAGGCGCGGCGCGCCGCTGCCCTCGTAGAGCGCGATCGACGAGTGGGTCGTGCCAAAGTCGAGACCGACGGCGCGCATCGTTCGTCTCCCGCGAAATGCAGAACGCCCCGCCCCGCGCGCGGCGGGGTGGGGTGTCGCAGATCGCAAACGCAACGAACCCCGCCTCGCGCTGCGCGGGGTGGGGGGCCTTGCGATTGGGGCGCAAGATGCGTGGGGTCCGGGTGTGGCGCAAGAGGTCGCCGTTGCGCTCGGCGGCGAGCTGCCGCTCAACACGCATGGCGGCCAGCTTTCCGCCGGACGCCTGCACGGCTATGGATTCCTGCACGAGGCGTGCGTGCAGCTCTGGCGCGAAGGCGGCGAACGCCAGGTGTCGGGTGACCCGCGCGTGGCCGTGGCCGCAGCCGGCGGCGGTCCGCTCGGCGCTTGCCTGTTGCTCGTGCGAGACTGACTCCGATGCGGGGGATCTCATAGTGACGGAACGCCTGGCGCTCTTTGGTGGACCGGCGGTGCGCAGCCGCCCGTGGCCGGCCTGGCCCGAGTTCGGCGACGCCGAGCGCGCGGCGCTCGAGCGCGTGCTCGTGTCGCACAACTGGGGCGGCTTTCCGTCGCCGAACACCGAGGCGCGCGCCTTCGCAGGACGCTTCGCCCGCAGCATCGAGACGCGGCATGCCGTGCCGTGCGCGAACGGCACCGTTGCGATCGGCCTCGCGCTGCAGGCGGCGCGCGTCGAGCCGGGCGCCGAGGTCGTGACCACCGCCTACACGTTCGTCGGCACGGCGACCGGCATCCTCCAGGCGGGCGCGCTGCCCGTGTTCGCCGACGTGCTGCCCGACAGCTATTGCATCGATCCCGATCAGGTCGAGGCGGCGGTGACGCCGCGCACGCAGGCGGTCGTCGCGGTACATCTCGCCTGCTCGATGGCGGACATGGATCGCCTGCGCGAACTCTGCGACCGCCGCCGCCTGCTGCTCGTCGAGGACTGCGCGCACGCGCACGGCGCGCGTTGGCGCGGCCGGCCGGCGGGATCGATCGGTCACCTCGGCACCTTCTCGATGCAGTCGAGCAAGCTGCTCACGGCCGGCGAGGGCGGCGCGATCACGACCGACGACGACGCGTTCGCCGCGCGCGCGGCGTCGCTGGTGAACTGCGGCCGCAAGGAGGCAGGCGCCGACGCCTTCCCCGAACGAGTGCTCGGGACCAATGCGCGCATGACCGAGTGGCAGGCCGCGCTGCTGCACGAGCAGCTCGTGCGCTTGCCCGCGCAGAACGAGCATCGCGCCGTGCGCGCCGCGGAGTTCGAGCGTGCGATTGCGGCGCTCCCCGGCCTGCGAACGCTGCCGTGCGACGAACGCGTCACGCAGCGCACGCTCTACCAGTTCATCGTGCGCTACGACCCCGGCGCCTGGGAGGGTGTGTCGCGCGACGTGGTGCTGCGCGCGCTGCAAGCGGAGGGCGTGCCGGCGGCGGGCCGCTTCTACGTGCCGTTGCCCGACGATCCGCTCTTCCCGCTGGACGCGCACACGAATCCGCTCGCGCGCGCGGGTGGCGCGATGCGCCGCGAGTTTCCGGTCGCGAGTCGCGCGGCCTACGAGGAAGCGATCTGGCTGCCGCACTGGCTCTTCCTCGGCGGTGCCGACGACATCGGTGATCTCGTCGCCGCGTTCGCCAAGGTGCACGCGCAGGCGAAGCAACTCGCGGCGCGCGCAGGCGAGCTCGCATGAGCAAATCGCTTCGCATCGGCCTGGTCGGGGCGGGCTCGATCTCGCGGACCTACGCGCAGGCGCTCGCGCGGGTGCCCGATGCGAAGCTCGTCGCCGTGTGGTCGCAGACGCGCGACCGCGCCGAGCGCTTCGCGAGTGAGTTCGCGTGCGCGACCGCGACCGACCGGGTCGACGAGCTCTTCCCGCACGTGGACGTGGTGTGCGTCAACTCGCCGAACTTCCTGCACGCGCCGCACGCGATCTCCGCGGCGCGCGCCGGCAAGCACGTGATCGTCGAGAAGCCGCTCGCCGTCTCGCTCGAAGAGGGCGAGGCGATCGTCGCAGCGTGCGCCGAAGCCGGCGTTGGGCTCGCCTATGCGGAAGAGCTGCCCTTCGTTCCGAAGTTCGCGCGCGTGCGCGACCTGCTCACTTCGGGCGCGCTCGGCGGACCCGTGTACGTCACCCAGCGCGAAGCGCATGCCGGCCCGCATTCGCCCTGGTTCTTCAGCCGCGACGAGGCCGGCGGCGGCGTCTTGATGGACATGGCCTGCCACAGCATCGAGTGTCTGCGCTGGCTGCTCGGCAAGCCCGGCGTGCGCAGCGTCACGGCGCAGCTCGCGTGCACCGCGCACGCGCACCAGACGAAGCTCGAAGACCACGCCGTCGTGCACCTCGAGTTCGACGGGGGTGTAGGCGGACTCGTCGAGGCGTCGTGGGCGCTCGAGGGTGGCATGCAGTCGCGCCTCGAGGTGTGGGGCGCGCGCGGCTACGCCGAAGCGGACGTGCTGCAGGGAACGGGATTGCGGGTGTTCGCGAAAGACGGCGGCGTCCCCTTCACCGCGAGCGGCGGCTGGTCGACGCCGCCCTCCGACTGGCTCTGGGAGAACGGCTACCCCCAGGAACTCGCGCATTTCCTGCAGTGCTTCCGAACGGGGGCGACGCCAGTGGAGTCGGGTGCCGACGGGCTCGCCGTGCTGGAGATCCTGTACGCCGCCTACACGTCGGCGCGCGAGCGCAAGTCGATCTACCTGCCGTTCCGCCCGCGCGGCGTCGCGCGTGCGGTGGATCTGTGGCTTCGATGAACGTTTCCGCCGTACTCGACCGCGTCGCACGTCTGCTGCGGGAGCAGGATGTCGAGTTCGCGGTGATCGGCGGGCTTGCTCTGGCTGCGCACGGAGCGCCGCGCGCCACGATCGATCTCGATCTGCTCGTTGGCGGCGAGAACGCCGATCGTCTGCACCAGATCCTCGGTGCACTTGGATACGAGCCGCTGCACCGTACCGAGAACGTCGCCAACTACGCGTCTCGAGAGCCGGCGGACGGACGCATCGACGTGCTCTTCGTCCGTCGTCCGCGCGGCCGCGCCATTCTCTCACGTGCCCGGGCTCTTCCGATCCTACAGCGCGAGGATCTTCGCGTCGTCGACGCGTCCGACCTGATCGGTCTCAAGGTCCAATCGTCGTCGAACGATCCGATGCGCCGTCGAACCGACATGGCCGACATCGAGCAGTTGCTTCGCCGTGCTCCGGATCTCGATCTGGATCGCGTGCGGGAGTACTTTCGGCTCTTCGATCGGGAGGCGGAACTCGACGCGCTGCTCGCAGGGATCCAGCGATGACCGCGGATCGCGACGTCGAGGACCGCGTGCTGGTAGAGGGCAGCGCGGAGGAGTTCGCCGCTTCGCGGCGCGCGGTGGAGGCGTGGCAGCGGCGGCATCCGGTGTCGTTCCCGGACCTGCTGGCGTGGATCGATTCGCTGCGCCGCGTCTTCGGCGATCCGCCCGTGGACCGGCGTCCTTCGGTGGGCGACGACTACCGGATCTGAGCCTCGCAGCGCACTTCGCCGTTCAGGGATCGCCGGCCCGCCGGAACGCCTCCGCGTGCGCGAAGCCGTGCGGCTTGCCGACGGTCGCGGTGTAGGCGCGGATCGCGCGCTCGAAGCCGGTGCGATCGTCGGGATGCAGCGTTGGTTCGTAGGCGTCCACGCGGCGGCCGAACTGCGAGACGTGCGAGCAGAACGCCTCGATCTTGGCGTCGATCGTCGCGCTGATGTCGACCCAGTAGTTGGGTTCGTGCGAGTCGAAGAAGAAGCAGCTCGGCACCTGCCACGGTTCGAGTCCTTCGTCCAACAACTCGGGAAAGTAGAGGTGCCAGGGCGCGGCGCGGACGGCGTCCACGGTGACGAACGCCGCTGCGCGGTGATCGCTCTTGTGGAACTGTTCGAAGCGCGCGCCGGGATCGAACGAGAAGATCGCGTGCGGGCTGAGGCGGCGGATCATCGACGTCACCTGCTCCACGAGCTGACGCTTGTCGACGTATTCGAGCTCGCCGTCGCGGTGGCCGAGCCAGTGCAGGTTGCCCTTCGGGATGTCGATGCACGCGGCGGCGGCTTCCTGTTCGGCGCGGCGGATCTTCGCGAGCCGCTTCCCGGTCATGCTGCGATCGCGCGAGCCCTTGTCGTCATTGGTGTACATGACGAGGTGCACGTCGTTGCCCGCGCGCCGGAGCCGCGCGAGGGTGCCGGCGGCGTGCAGGTCGTCGTCGGGATGGGCGCCGAAGCAGGCGATCGTGCGGCCGGTCCACTCTTCGAGGCGTTCGGGGAGATCGGTCCTTTGCATGTCGCCGAGTGTAGTGGCGAAAACAGGCCGGCTCGACCGGCGGCCGCGGCGCCGCGGAATGACATCGAGCGAAATCCATCGGCTAGGATGGGCGCGTGAGCCGGCCGCGCATCGAAATCGAGCCCCGCACGCCGTGGTCGCTGCGTCTCTTCGACCGGATCCCGCTGCCGGCCCTCTGGGCGGGCGTCGCGATTGCCGCCGGCGTCTTCGGCGTCTTCCTGATTTACACGGCTCTGCTCGGCGATGCGCCTGGGCGCCTCGGCGCGATCGCGTTCGAATGGGGCTGGGTCGCCGAGCTGATCCAAGCTGGCGTTCTGGGCTTCACGATCGCGGTGGTCGGCGCGTCCGTGCGCGGCGCGCGCGACGAGATCGAAGCGCTGCGTCCCGCGCTCGCTCCACCGCTGCGTGACGCATCAGATCTGCACAAGCAGGTGCTGCGCTACCCGCGCGCACTGCTCGCCGGGCTCGGGCTCTGCGGGGTTCTTTCGGCGGTCCCTACCATCTTGAGCCCGGAGATGTGGATCGACGGTCGCCGACCGGGCTGGACGCATCCCGCGGTCGTGTGGCTGCTGGTGCGCAACGCGGTGACGTGGTGGATCGTGCTCCGCGGTATGGCGCTGGATCTGGCGATCGGCTGGCGCTTCTCGCGGATCGCGGAGCACGTCGTGTTCTCGGATCCGCTCGATCGCGCAGTCTTCGAACCTTTCGCCCGGCGCGCGCTCCGCAACGTGCTGCTCTGGATGTTGCTCGCCGTCTGGGTGTCGTTGACCTACGTCGGCCCCGGTTGGGCGATCGGGCCGTTGATGGTTCTGGGCCTCACGACGATCACCAGCTTTGCGCTGGCGGCTTTCTTGCTCCCGTTGCTCGGGCCGCACGCGCGGCTTCGTGCCGCCAAGCAGGCCGAACTCGCGCGCGTCCGTGCGGCGATCCGACTGGCGCGCGACCGCGTTCTCGCGCGCGACGCCGGCGAACCTGGCGGCGGTCGGCTCGGCGACCTCTTGGCGTACGAAGCGCGCGTGGATGCGGCGAGCGAGTGGCCGATCGAGACCTCGACGCTGTTGCGCTTTGCGTTCTACCTGGCGCTCGGTCTGGGCTCGTGGGTCGGCGCGGGGCTGGTGCAGCACTTCGTCGAGACCGCGCTCCGCTAGCTGCTGCTCTGGCGACGCACCCTCCGGGCGCCGGCGGAAGCCCGCCCCTATCCTGCCGCTCGCTTCGCGCGGAAGCGCAAACCGAAGTGGAAGGGACACTGAGATGATCGAATGGACCGAGCAACACCAGATGATCCGCGACGTCGTGCGGCGTTTCGTCGAAGCGGAGATCGTGCCGCACGTGGAGGCACTGGAGCACGGGGACATGCCGCCGTACGACATCCTGCGGAAGCTCTACTCGAGCTTCGGGATGGACGAGATGGCGCGCGCGCGCTTCCAGAAGCAGATCGAGCGCGAGAAGCGGGGCGAAGCGACGCGCGACGACGGCGGCGAAGTCGTCGGCCGCGGCGAGGGCGCCGCTGCGCAGCTGATCCCGATCATCGAGTTGTGTCGCCATTGCCCGGGCATGGTGACGGCGATGGGCGTGTCGGTGGCGCTCACCTCCGCGGCGATCATGGGCAAGGGGACGACTCGCCAGAAGGAGCGCTGGGCGCTCGACCTGCTGACGCTCGACAAGATCGGCGCGTGGGCGATCACCGAGCCCGGCTCGGGCTCCGACGCCTTCGGCTCGATGAAGGCGACGGCGCGGCGCAGCGCCGACGGCTACGTGCTCAACGGCAACAAGACTTTCATCACCAACGGCCCGTACGCGGACACGATCGTCTTCATCTGCAAGCTCGACGAGCCGGGCGTCGAGCCGCGCGACCGCAAGATCCTGCACTTCGTGCTCGACAAGGGCATGCCGGGGCTCGTGCAGTCGAAGCCGATGCGGAAGATGGGCCTGCACTCGTCGCCGACCGGCGAGCTGTTCCTCACCGACGTACAGGTGGGCGCCGACCGCTTGCTCGGCGAGAGCGAAGAGAAGGCGGCGGCCGGTGGTCGCGCCGGTGCGAAGGCCACGTTCCAGACCGAGCGTGCGGGCGTCGCGGCGATGGCGCTCGGCATCATCGAGCGCTGCCTCGAGCTGTCGCTCGCCTACGCGAAGGAACGCGTGCAGTTCGGTCGCCCGATCGGCGAGTTCCAGCTGATCCAGGAGAAGATCGCGCGCATGGAAGTGGCGCGGATGAACGTGCAGAACCTGGTGTTCCGCACGCTCGAACTGGCCGAGGCGGGCAAGTCGATGCGCCTTGCCGAGGCGTCCGCGATGAAACTCTACGCGGCGCGCGCAGCCGACGAGGTGTCGCAGGACGCCGTGCAGATCTTCGGCGGCAACGGCTACATGGCCGAATACAAGGTCGAGCAGTTCGCCCGCGACGCCCGCGTCCTGCGCATCTACGGCGGCACCGACGAAATCCAGATCTCCGCCATCGCCCGCGACCTGCTCGCGCGCTGAGAGGAGGTGCCTCGGTTGACGCCGATGCGGACCGGGACGTCGGGGCGCCGGGTGTCGTAGAGGACGAAGTCCGGGAGACCGTCGCCGTCGAGGTCGCCGAAGCGGATGCGACCGCCGGTGTCGAGCGGCTGGCGCGCTTCGCAGCGGGCGAAGCTCCGATCGCCGCCGCCGAGACAGATCTCGATCGCCTTGCCGTTCGCGGAGCCGAGCAGGTCGCGTTTGCCATCGCCGTTCCAATCGCGCGCCAGCGTTGGGACGAAGCCGCGCGGGCGCAGCGTCTCGAAGTCGAACGGGATCGAGAAGGAGCGCTCGGTCGACGGCTTCTCCTCGAAGCGTCCAGTCTCGCTACTCCGGCGGATCTCGGCGCGGACGTCGATCGCGCGTTGCACGAAGAGTTCCGCGATCTGGAGCAATCCGAACGGCATGAACACGCGCAGCCACTCGGGGCGGCCGTCGCCATCCAGGTCGACGAGTTCGTCGGCCGCGACGCCGCCCTGCCGCTCCAAGATCTGATCGGGGTTCGCGAGGTCGAAGCTGCCGTTCCGGTTCAAGTGGATGCGCGCTCGGTTCATCGCGCGCAGCAGGCCGCCGCTCGCGTGCGAGACGAGCAGATCGGCGCGACCGTCGCCGTCGAGGTCGCGCAGTTCGCAGCGCACCGAGCCCGAGTTGCGCACCTGGTCTTCGAGCGACATCAGTCGCAGCGCGAGTTCGCGGTCTGGATCGAGCGGGAACGAGCCGTCGTTGCGCTGCCGGAAGATGCGCAACGCGTGGCGGTTGGTGGCGACGACGTCGCTGCGGCCGTCGCCGTCTACGTCGGCGACGTGGAGAGTCGGCACGTCGAAGTAGAGTTCGAGTTCGTTCTCGCCGAGGGTCGGGCCCGGGCGCGGCGGGACCAGGTAGTTGGCGCGACCGCCGATGCGCAGCCGGCCGAGCGCTTCGCCCGCCGCGCCGAGCAGCCACGCATCCCCGAGTCCGGGCACCAGCAGACGCCCTCTGCCCAGTTCCGGCCGTGCGATGCGCAGGCGGTCGAGGCCGCGTTCGTCGGGCCGCACGGCGACGGTGGGCGGCGACGCGACGCGCAGCGTGCGCCACTTCGGTGTGCGCGCGGCGAGCGACAACACGTCGATGCCGTCGCGCACCAGCAGCAGCAGCTCGCTGCCCGCTTCGTCATCGAGCTCGGCGAGGTCGTAGCTCGCTGCGTCGGCGGGGAGCGGCGTCGACCAGCTCGGCGCCGCCGGCAGCGCGCCGCTTTCGTCCGGGTAGTGGACGTGGATCTCGCGGGTCTCGTCGGGCCACACACCGCGGAACACGATCGCGAGCAGCTCGGCGCGGCCGTCGCCGTCGAGATCGACGATCTCGGCCGAGACGGTGCGGCCCGCGCTCGGAATCGTCTGGATCGCAAAGGGAGGCAGCGCGTCTTCCGCGACGACACTGCGCGCCGCGAGGCATGCGGCGATCGCGAAGCCGCTCACGATCGGTCTGTGCATTGCGACCGAGAGTAGGGAGCGGATGCGTGCCCGCCACGCGAGATTCCATGACGTGACGGCGTGGAGCTGGGCTAGCGTGGTCGCGGCGGATGAGAGGGGAGGCGACAGATGGGCGGCATCGATCCGCGCGTGTTCCTGGCAGAAGCGATCGATCCTGCTACTGCGCAGCTCAACGAAGCGATCGAGAAGATCCAGTCGCAGCTTCCGCCGATCCATCTGCAGGAACCGTCGTCGATCCGCGCGGCGCGCGAACGGGGCGAAGGTGTCTGGGGACCCATCGTGACGGTTCCCGAAGCGCGCGTGCGCCGGATCCCGGGTCCCAACGGCGAGATTTCGGTGCGTGTGATTGCACCCGAGTCGCCGCGCGGTGTCTACCTGCACTTCCACGGCGGCGGCTGGGCGCTCGGTGCGGCGCACCACTGCGACGTCGCGAATCTGCGCATCGCGCAGCAATGCGGGATCGCGGTGGTGAGTGTCGACTACCGGCTGGCTCCCGAAGACCCGTATCCGGCGGGACCCGACGACTGCGAGGCAGCGGCGCTCTGGGTCGTCGAGCACGCCGCGCGCGAATTTGGCAGCGAGCGTCTGTTGATCGGGGGCGAGTCGGCGGGCGCGCACCTCGCGGTGGTGACGTTGCTGCGCCTGCGCGATCGCCACGGCCTCGCGGCCTTCTCCGCCGCGAACCTGCTCTACGGCGCCTACGACCTCTCGCTGACGCCGAGCGCCGCGCGTTGGGGCGAGCGCAACGTGATTCTCTCGACGCCGATCATCGAGTGGTTCACCGAGAACTTCGTGCCCGAGCCGTTGCGCCGGCACCCGGACGTGTCGCCACTCTACGCCGACCTCGCCGGGCTTCCGTCCGCGCTGCTCACGGTGGGCACGGAGGACCCGCTACTCGACGACTCGATGTACCTCTACGCGCGCTGGATCGCCGCCGGCAACGTCGCCGAGCTTTCGGTGTGGCCGGGGGGGGCGCACGGCTTCAACGCCTTCCCGATCCCGATTGCGGAGCGCTCGAACGCGCAGATCGTGTCGTTCCTGCGCGGGGCGTGAGGGGCTACGCGGTCCGCGTTGCGGCCAGCGTCGCCGCGGTGAACAGGAAGCCGCCGCGGCGGGTGAAGCGGCCGGCGGGCACACCGCGATCCGGCAGCCGACCGGAAATGGTGTCGTCGAGTCGAGGCGTGAAGCGGCCCGCCTCCCAGTCGATCGCGATCTCGACGTCCTGGAGGCCGAAACTCCTGCCGACGAGCGGATGGACCGCCTTGTAGGTGGCTTCCTTGGCGCTGAACACGAGCCGCGCGATGCGCCCGCGCTCGGCAGCCGGCGCCGTCCCGAGCACGCGCTCGATCTCTGCGGGCGTACAGATCCTGCGCCACAGCGCTGGCTCGAGCGCTGCGTCCGGCTCGACGTCGACACCGAGCGCCGCCAGCGAGGAGCGGTGCGCGACCGCCACGACGCAGAGTGCGGCGCAATGCGAGATCGATCCCACCAGTTCTTCGGGCCAGCGCGGTGTGCGGTCGTCGTTGCGCAAGAGCGGCAGGCCGGGATGGCCGAGCTGCGCGAGGATCCCGCGCGCGCAGCGCCGTCCTGCGGCGAACTCCCGGCGCCGCTTTGCCACCGCGCGTGAGATGAGTAAACGCTCCTCGGGGAACAGGTCGTTCTCGACTTCGGTCACCGGGCAAGAAGCCGTCCACACGCCGTCGTCGAAGAGTTCCCCGATCCAGGCGTCGCTCAACATGCCGCCATGGTCGCCGGCGCCGACCGGTACGTCGATCCCGCCGTCTTCGTGGCGTGGTTCGATTGCCAGCCGGACACCGACCAGCCCCGCGGCCTCCGGCTGCTAGGTTCCCGCCGGCTCCCCACCACCGTCACGGAGACACGACGATGTCCGAACCCCTGAATCGAATCTCGCGCCGCATCACGCAGCCCAAGAGCCAGGGGGCGTCGCAAGCGATGCTCTACGCGACGGGCCTCAGCGAAGCCGACATGGACAAGGCGCAGGTCGGGATCGCGAGCTGCTGGTACGAGGGCAACTCGTGCAACATGCATCTGAACGATCTCGCCGCGCACGTGAAGGAAGGCGTGGTCGCGGCGGGACTGGTCGGGATGCGCTTCAACACGATCGGCGTCTCCGACGGCATCTCGATGGGCACCGAGGGCATGAGTTTCTCGCTGCCGTCGCGCGACCTGATCGCCGACTCGATCGAGACGGTGATGGGCGCGCAGTGGTACGACGCGCTCGTCGCGATTCCCGGCTGCGACAAGAACATGCCCGGCTGCCTGATCGCGATGGCGCGACTCGACCGCCCCGCGCTGATGGTCTACGGCGGTACGATCAAGCCGGGCAGGGGCCGCAAGGGCGATGTGCTCGACATCGTCTCGGCCTTCCAGTCCTACGGGGAGTTCCTCGCCGAGCGCATCGACGAGGAA
>JAGSPS010000053.1 GCA_018262315.1 Deltaproteobacteria bacterium
TTCAAGGAAGTGCGCGTCGAGTACAACTTCGATCCGATCAACGGCGTCTACCGCGAGATCGGCATCGTGCGCGACGAGAGCCTCTGGGGCCGCAACAACGTCTACACGCTGCAGTCTCCGCTGATCAAGACCGAGAAGCGCGCGCTCAAGGTGGCGGAGGCGATTCTCGCCAATCTGAACCGCTACCGCGGACTCTTGAATGGCGACGAGATCCCGCGCACCACCGAAATCATCCTCTCCTTCGACGAACCGATCGAAGAATTCGCGCGCAAGCTGTCGCAGCTCTCCAAGGAGTGGGAAGCGAGCGGGTTGCGCGAAGGGCGACGCTAGCAACCTCTCGTCCTCTCGATCCCGATTCCAAGTTTCGAGTGACGACGGGTTCTGGACGCGGGTCCGGTTTCGAAACCGGGCCCGCGCTTCGTTTCAGGCGTCACCACGCCAGCGCGTGGTGAGATCGATCCGTGCGCCGGCCGCGATCGCCGCGACGCCCTGGTGCTCGGTGCGCTGCACCGGCTCGGCATGGCCGGCGAGCGCGTCGTCGAGCGGCGCGCGGAACCACGGGAAGATCGTGTCGGGCAGCCCCACAAGATCGAACCACGCGACGCGCGGGGTTTCGCGACTCGTCGTGAGTGCGCCGCCCGCGACTTCACACTCGAAGACCACCGCCTCGTGGGCGCGAAAGCCGCTGCGCTGGTAGCGGCCGACGAGTCGCCGGACCGCAACCTCGAGCCCCGTCTCCTCGCGCACCTCGCGCACGACCGCTTCCTCGTCGCGCTCGCCGGACTGCACTTCGCCGCCGGGCAGCTCCCAGCCGCGCAGCTCGCGCCGCAAGCAGAGCAGCACGCCCCGTTCCGAGCGCACCACCGCCTGCGCGACGCGCGTGCGACCCGCGCCTCCGATCGCGCGCGGCGCGATCGCCGCCCAGACGATCTCGGCGTAGGCAGGCATCGCGCCCGCGAGGCGCCAGAGCCGGCCCAATGCGCGGTGCCCTACACGACGATCTTGGAGAGCGGATACTCGACGATGCCCGCGGCGCCGCACGCCTTGAGCTTCGGGATCAGATCGCGCACCAGCGTTTCCCGGATCACGGTATTCACCGCCACCCAGCGCTCGTCGGAGAGCGTCGAGATCGTCGGCTTGCCGAGCGCGGGTAGCTGGGCGAGCACGCCGTCGAGGCTCTTGCGCGGCACGTTCATCATCAGACCGACCCGGTCGATCGCGGTGATCGCGCCGCGGATCAACATCAGCAGGCGGTCCATCTTGTCGCGCTTCCAGGCGTCGTGCAGTGAGTCGGGATTCGCGATGAAGCGCGGCGTGCTCTCTAGAACGACGTCGACCACGCGCAGGTTGTTGGCGCGCAAGCTCGATCCCGTCTCGGAGACGTCGACGATCGCGTCGGCCAGCACGGGCGGCTTCACTTCGGTCGCGCCCCAGGAGAACTCGACCTCGGCCTTGACGCCGTGCTGTTTCAAGTAGGTCCTGGTGAGTCCGACGGCTTCCGTCGCAATCCGCTTGCCCTGGAGATCACCCACCTTCCTGAGCCGCGAGTCCTCCTTGACGGCGAGCACCCAGCGCACCTGTCGATAGTTCGGCCACGGCGCGTGCAGGTCGGCGAGTTCCTTCACCTTGGCCCGCGTCTCGAGCACCCAGTCGAGCCCCGTGATGCCGGCGTCCATGACGCCCTGCGCGACGTAGCGGGCCATCTCCTGGGCGCGAATCAAGATGCACTCGATCTCGGGGTCGTCGATGCGCGGGTAGTACGAGCGCGACGACACGTCGACCTGGTAGCCGGCGTGCGCGAGCAGCTTCACCGTGGTGTCCTGGAGGCTGCCCTTCGGAATCCCGAGGCGCAGAACGCGATTGCTGGACACCATCAGCCGCCGTAGACCTCTTTGGGATCGAAGACCTGCTCGCCCTCGTCGACCCAGGACGAACCGTCCCAGCGCCGGTAGAAGCAGAGGCGCTTCCCGGTGTGGCACGCGGCGCGACCCACCTGCTCGACCTTCAGCAGCAGCGCGTCTCCATCGCAGTCCAGGTGGATGCTCTTCAGGATCTGCACGTTCCCGCTCTGCTCACCCTTGTGCCAGAGCCCGCGACTGCGACTCCAGTAGACCACCTGGCCACAGCGCAGCGTCTCGCGCAGCGACTCCTCGTTCATGTGCGCGAGCATCAGGATCTCGCCCGTTTCGTGATCCTGGGCGATCGCCGTGACGAGGCCGTTGCCCTTGCTGAAATCGAGCGAGGCGAGGGGGTCCATGGCGGGGTCCGGGCTCGGGGTGGACGCGGAACCTACCCGCCTGAGACTGCCCCCGCCAGACGTTCGACGAGCCCGGCGAGTTCGTCGAAGGCCGGCCCGCGCGTGTACACGGCCTCGCGTGCGCCCGCCGGCCGCTCGCGCACGAGGATGCGGCGCCGCACCAGTTCGTCGAGCGCGCCCTGGAAGGTGGCGCGGTTCGACACCTCGGTCGTCTCGACGTCGCCGAGCAGTACCGAGCGCGCAAACGCCTCGGACGCGCGGCGCGTGAGGTTCCTCGCGCTGCCGAGTTCGGAGTCCGAGAGCACGGACGAAAACGCGGCGGCGTAGACCTCGACGAGACCACGCGTCTGCATCGCGAGGCGCTGCAGATACGCCGCGCCCTTCTCGCTGGCGCGCCAGTGGCTCTCGCTACGCTCGACCACTTCGAGCCGCTCGAAGTAATCGAGGAAGGCCTCGAAGTGCGCGGCGAGCACCAGCGCTCGCTGCGTGAACAGCTCGTTGTGGAAGAGGTCGAGCCAGAAGCGCAGATCGTCGCGCAATGCATCCTGCGTGGCGCCGGCGAGCAGGCGTCGCGCGAGGAAACTCGGTGGCGCGAGGAAGTGCAGGATGCCGTTGCGGTAGATGTCGAGCACGCGGCGCTTGCCTTCCTCGTAGAAGAGGATCTCGCCGCGCGAATCGGGCGCCGCCTCGATCAGATCGCTGCGCAGCAGGAACGCGATCGCATCGTCGAAGTCCGGCTGATCCCGCAGCAGCGCCGGGGTGAGTCGCGCGTCTTGCAGGCGGAGCAGCTCGACGATCTCCTGCATGCGGACCGTGAGTTCGTGGCGGAGCATCCCGCGACGCGTCTCCCCGAGGAAGGCGCAGGCCGCGACGGCCGTGGTATTCGCGAAGGTCGCCGCGTTGATGCGCTCGACCACGCGCTGGGCCAGATCGTCGACGAAGCGGCGCTTCTCGGCGGCGTCTTCGTCGCTGGCTTCGAGCATGAAACGCGCGCGGCGGTCACCGATCGACTCGGCCAGCGAGATCGGCTCGCCGAAGCTGATGTGCGCGCTCCCCCAACGGCGGCGCAGCACCTTCCGCGCGCGCACCAGGCCGAGCATGCTCTCGTCCTTCTTGGTGCCACCGGACAGTTCGTCGAGCATCGAGCCCTCTTCGATCAGGCGCTCGTAGGTGATCGCGATCGGCACGAAGAAGAGATCGCGCCGCTGCGAGGCCAGGAAGCCGTCCACGTCCCAGGACAGGAAGCCGCGCTTCGGCGCCATCGTGCGTCCGGTGCGCGAACGGCCGCCCTCGATGAAGAACTCCTGCGTGAAGCCCTCGCGCACCAGGTATTCGACGTAGGCGCGGAACACTTCCTTGTAGAGCGGATCGTCGAAGCTCTTGCGCATGAAGAAGGCGCCGGTAGAAGAGCACCGAGAGCAGCATGAAGTCGAAGTACGAGCGGTGACTCGGAACCAGCACGATTGGGTGCCGCTTGGCGTATTCGGCCACCTTCTCGAGCCCGAAGGTCTCGATCGAGACGAAGACGCGCCGGAACACCGCGGTGACGAGGACGTTCAGCACCGCGAGGAAGGTCGAGTTCATGTTCGCCGCGATCTCGCGGAACATCTTCTCGGCATCGGCGCGCGCGGCTTCGGCGGAGCGACCGCGCTCGCGCGCGCGTTCCTCGATCGCGACGCGCACGCGCGGGCTCGCGAGCACGGTCTCCTGGACTTTGTGGCGCGGGCGCAGCGTGGGCCCCTCGACAACCTTCTCCTCGCGGTACAGGAAGACCAGGATCGAGCGGCGGACCTTGCGCGCGACGGCGTCCTGACCCTCGGCGCGCCGTTCCTGCACGAAGCCCGTCAGGTCGATCGGATCGGCGACCTTGACGGCGAGGTTGTGATAGTTCACGAGGAACGAGGCGACCTTTGCGAAGTCCGTGGGTCGCGTGGCTGCGCCGTAGGCGAGGTTCAGGAAGCGCCGTTCGGTGCGCGGTCCCGGTCGCCAGAACAGCGCGAGCGGAACGACCGCCACGGGTGTCGCGCCGTCCCACGCCGCGCCCACCGTTTCCGCGAGCACGTCGAGATCGGATCGTTCGACGGTCGCGACGTGGCGCCGCCCGAGCAACCACGAGGCGAGCCGCTCGGTGCGCAAGAACACGAACAGCGACGAGCCGCGCTGCACTTGTGCGCGAACGCGGTCGAGGTCCGATTCCGAGAGCGCGCCGCGGCGGCTGCGCAGCGCGCGCAAGCGCCCGATCAGCGCCTGCCAGAGCGGCTGGTAGTAGTCGAAGCGGATGCCGTTGGCGAAGGTCGCGAGGCGCAGTCCGTGGCGCAGGAAGAGCCAATTGAAGAGGAAGTAGTCGAGCCGGCTCGCGTAACGCATCACGTAGACGACGCTGCCGGCGGACTCGAGCGCGCGCAGTCGCGCGATGGTGGCCTCGTCGAGGGTGATCTCTCCGAAGAAGCGTCTCGCGAACCAGCGGAAGAAGAAATTGAAGCGCGACGTCATCGCCGACAGCGAATCGCGAAGCTCGGCGGGAGGCATGGGCGCCAAGATAGGTCAGCGGGTCTGCAGTTGCCGTAAGAGGCGCGGCCGGGCCGGCGACGCGACCCGGCCGCTCGTCATCTCGCAGTCACCCGAGGATCGTGCCGATCTGCGCCGCGATCTCGTCGGGCGTCCAGACGCCTTCCTTCTTGGTCGCGCCCTGGGTGCGGACCATCCGCATCTCGGAGATCTGGCCGCCGCCCACGAAGAAGATCTTCTTGGTCACGTCCTTTGCGAGGTCGCTCGCGAGGTACACGATCAGCGGCGCGATGTGGCGCGGGTGCATGCGCTCCTTGAAGGCTTCGTTCTGTGCGAGCGGCAGGTCCTCGGTCATGCGCGTCAGCGCCACCGGCGCGATCGCGTTCACGCGGATGCCGAACTTCTGACCTTCGAGCGCGAGGCAGCGGGTGAAACCCGCGATGCCCGCCTTCGCGGCGCCGTAATTGGTCTGGCCGAAGTTGCCTTCGAGACCAGAAGTCGAGGAGGTGTTGATGATCGAACCGCCGCCGGTCTGTTCGCGCATCTTCTGGAAGACCGGGCGCGTCACGCAGTAGACACCCTTCAGATGCACCGCGATGACGGCGTCCCACTCGCCCTCTTCCATCTTTGCGAGCGTCTTGTCGCGCAGGATGCCGGCGTTGTTGACGAGCACGTCGACGCGGCCGAAGGCGTCGAGGGCGCTCTTCAGGATCCCCTGCCCCCCCGCGACGGTCGCGACGCTGTCGTAGTTCGCGACGGCCGTACCGCCCGCCTTGCGGATCTCTTCGACTACTGCGTCGGCCATGCTGTGGCCACCGCCCGTGCCGTCGCGCGTTCCGCCGAGATCATTGATCACGAGCGCCGCGCCGGCGGCCGAGAGCGCGAGCGCATGCTCGCGTCCGATCCCGCCACCCGATCCCGTCACGATCGCCACCTTGCCCGCGAGAATTCCCATTGGGTTTCGCCTCCAGATGTTGAAAGACGGTCAGCCTAGGGAGAAAGGGGACGGTCCTCAACGTGGCCGGGCCTTGGACGCGAGGGACACACCTCGCGAGGTCCGTCCCCTAACTCCTCAGCCAGGCACGATCGAGGACCGTCCCCTTTCTCCTCTTTCTCCTAGATGAAGAGCAGGGTGCGGAGGGTGCTGTGGGGGCGGAAGCCGAGGTGTTCGTAGAGGGAGTGCGCGGGGACGTTGCCTTCGACGACGGAAAGCTGCACGTGTTCCGCGCCCGCGGCGAAGGCGATCTGGCAGAGCGCCGTGACACCCGCAGCCGCGAGTCCGCGGCGCCGCCAGGCCGGCCATGTATAGATGCCCTGGAGCAACCAGCCCTCGTCGAGTCGAACGTCGGCGTAGCCCACCCAGCTGACTTCGCCGGCCTGCTCCGCGAGCAGCGCACGCGGCAAGCGCGCCGCGACCCAGCGACGAAAGCCGCGCGGATCGCCGATGAACGGATCGGGACGACCCTCCTCGCGCAGGCTCGCGCGCGCGGCCTCGACGAGCGGTTCGAGATCAGCAGGGCCCGCCACACGAATGGCGACGCCGCGGGTGGGCGACGTCGCGCGCAGCGCGGCGCGCTCCAACACGAGCGACGTCTCGCGCCGATCGACCAGAGCGCGCCGGCCACGCGCCGCGAGTCGCTCCCACAGCACTGCCGTCGCGCCCACCTCCGTTCGCACGAGCCCCGAGCCGAGGTCGGAGAGCGGACCGAGCAACGCCTCCAGCACCGGTCGCTCGATCTGCGACTCGATTACCAGTGTCGGGCGCAGCGACGCGACGCCGACCAGGTTCGCGCCGCGCCACGCACCGAGCACTTCGGCGGCGACATCCGCGCTGGCGCCCGCGCCGATCTGCCGCACCAGGTCGAGCAGGAAGAGGTCGTCGCGCGCGCGATCGCGCAAGCGCTCGACGGCGGCCGCGCGATCGCGGCGTCGCAGCGGACGCACGACGACCCGCCCGGTGCGTCCCTGCACTTCGGGGGCCGTGGCCATGGCGACGTCCCCTGCCCCTACTCGATCACAGCGAGAACGGCGCCCTCTTCGACACTCTCCCCTTCGCTCACGCGAAACTCGCTGATGCGCCCGCCGCACGGCGCCTCGACGGGGATCTCCATCTTCATCGACTCGAGGATGATCAGTTCTTCGCCCTCGACCACCGGGTCTCCGATCGCCTTCACGATCTTCCACACGTTTCCGGTGATCTGCGCCTGGACCTCGGTCGGCATCGCCCCTCCAATCGCGTCGTCGACGGGAGCTAGCACGGCCGCGCCCGGGAAAGCAACCGGCCAATCCCTTATGCTGCGCCCTCCCGGAGGCGGCCATGCTCGAAACCCTGACTCGCGGCTTCGGCGCCGCGCGCGAGCGCCTGCAGGGCGTGCGCGAACTCTCCGACGAGAACGTGTCGGAAGCGCTCTCCGACGTGCGCGCCTCGCTGCTCGAGGCCGACGTCGACTTCGCGGTGGTGAAGGACTTCCTCGGTCGCGTGCGCGAACGCGCGCTCGGCGAGAAGGTCAAGACGAAGATCCGCGACAAGAGCGGGCGGGTCCTGCGCGCGACCCCCGGTCAGCACTTCATCGCAATCTGCCAGGACGAGCTGATCAAGCTGATGGGGCCCGTCGACACCAAGCTCACGCGCGACGCACGCGGCACGGTGTCGGTGATGCTGCTCGGGCTCCAGGGCGTCGGCAAGACCACCGTCGCGGCCAAGCTCGCGCGTCACTTGCAGCGCCAGGGACGCAAGGTGCTGCTGGTCGCGGCCGACGTCCATCGGCCCGCCGCGGTGCTCCAGCTCCAGCAACTCGGCGCCCGCATCGAAGCCGAAGTGCACGCCGGCGCCGCGGGCGACAGCGCGCCCGCGATCTGCCAGGCCGCCGCCGAGCGCGCCCGCAAGCAGGGCTTCGACGCGATCGTCTACGACACCGCCGGCCGCCTCGCGATCGACGACGAGCTGATGCAGGAACTCGCCGAGATCCGCACACGCGTGGCGCCGGCCAACACGCTGCTGGTGTGCGATTCGCTGATGGGCCGCGACGCGGTGAACGTGGCCCAGGCCTTTTCGGAGCGGCAGAAGCTCGACGGACTGGTCCTCACCAAGCTCGACGGCGACGCGCGCGGCGGCGCCGCGCTCGCCGTGAAGGCCGTGACCGGCGTCCCGATCAAGTTCCTCGGAACCGGCGAGGCGATTGACCGGATCGAGACCTTCCGGCCCGAGGGCATGGCGTCGCGCATCCTCGGCATGGGCGACATCGTCGGCCTGGTCGAAGACTTCGAGCAGGTCGTCGACGAGCACGAGGCCGAAGAAGCCGAGCAGGACGCAGAGCGCATCCTGCGCGGCAACTTCGGCATGGACGACCTGCTGAAGCAGCTGCGGATGATCCAGCGCCTCGGTCCGCTGCGCGACGTGATGGCCAAGATGCCCGGCTTCGGCAAGGTCGCCGAGCACGTCGACGAAGGCGAACTCGGCAAGGTCGAGGCGATGATCCAGTCGATGACGCGGTTCGAGCGGCGCGACCCCGAGCGCATCGACCGCAGCCGCGCCTCACGCATCGCGCGCGGAAGTGGTCGCCAGCAGAGCGAAGTCGTCGATCTCGTCAAACGCTTCCGCCAGATGCGCGACCTGATGGCCGCGATTGGCGGCAGCGACGGCGGCGGCTTGTTGTCGCGCATTCCCGGCATGGGCCGACTTGCTGGCGCGGGCGGCCTCGACCCGTCGATGCTCGCGGGACTCGGCGGACCGACGGGGCGCGCTCGTCCGCTCTCCGCCACGGCCGAAGCGCGCCGCCGCCAGCAGGCCAAGAAGAAGCGCAAGGATGCGAGCAAGGCACGCAAGAAGGGTCGGCGCCGTTGACGCGAACCGTTGCCACGTCGCGCACTTTCTCCTTAGAATGGCATGTCGTCGGCAATGGCTTCCGCATCATCCCCCCGGAATGCACGAGGCCGACGAGTCGCTTTCCGCGACGCCCGTTCAGACGCCTGTTCCTTTCGGCATTCGTACCCGCAGGACCCGTGGACCCACACGCTGGGGCAAGTCCCTGGCCTGCTGATGCAGAGGTCATGATGCGCAGCGCCATCGCGTTCGCCCTCGCCATCGTCACGGGGATTCTCCTCGCGGCGGGCTCGGCATCCGCGCTGGAAGAGTCGTTCCCGCGTCCGCCCGGCATCCACGCACGCGTCCGACTCTGGACGCGCGTCTATTCCGAAGTCGACACGAACGGCGGATTGATCCACGACGCCGAGGAACTCGACGTCGTCTACGAAGTGATCCGCTGGCCGAAGACGCTCTCGGCGGCTGACCAGGAGGCGCGCATTGCGCGCTCCAAGCGGCACTACCAGGCGATCCTAGAGCGACTCGCGGACGGCAAGACGGCGCTGACGGCCGAAGAGCGCCGCGTACTGACGCTGTTCCCGCCCGGCGTCTCGCGCGCGTCGCTCGGCGCGGCAGTCGATCGCGTGCGCTTCCAGCGCGGGCTCGCCGAGCGCTTCCGCGACGGTCTGGTCCGCGCCGGCCAATGGGAGCCGCACATTCGGCGCGTGTTCCGCGACGCCGGCCTGCCGCAGGAACTCGCCTCGCTTCCGCACGTCGAGTCGTCGTTCAATCCCGGTGCCTACTCGAAGGTGGGCGCTGCCGGGCTCTGGCAGTTCATGCCGGGAACCGGCAAGCGCTTCCTGCGCATCGATCGCGCGGTGGACGAGCGCTACGACCCCTGGCGTTCCAGCGAAGCCGCGGCCGCGCTGCTGCGCGAGAACCACCGCATCACCGGAGCGTGGCCACTCGCGGTCACCGCCTACAACCACGGCGCCGGCGGCATGATGCGCGCCGTGAAGCAGCTCGGCACCAAGGACATCTCGGTGATCATCGACCGCTACCAGAGCGAAACCTTCGGCTTCGCATCGCGCAACTTCTACTCGGAATTCCTCGCTGCTCTCGACGTCGAGAAGGCGGCGGGGCGACACTTCGGAGCGATCGCGCGCGAGCCCGCAGCCGAACACGAGATCGTCGTCACGCGGCATCCGACGTCGGCATCGGCGCTGGCGCGCACCTTCGGCGTCGACCCGGGGCTGCTGCGCGAGTTGAACATGGGACTGCGCGACAGCGTCTGGTCCGGACGCATTTCGGTGCCGGCCGGTTACGCGGTGCGGCTGCCGAAGGTCGCCGGGCGCCCGCCCGCCGCCCAGCTCGCGGCCTCACTGCCGCGCAGCGAAGAAGTCAGCGCGCGCGACGCCGGCCCGCGCGGCTCGGCGAGCCGCCATCGCATCCGCCGCGGCGACACCCTCACGAAGGTCGCGAAGACGTACGGGGTCTCGGCGAGCGCCCTCGCAAAGACGAATGGACTGCGCACGTCCAGCCACCTGCGGGTCGGTCAGACGCTGCGGATTCCGGGTGCAGCGGCAGCGAGCGAGACGTCCATCGCTGCGGCTCCGGCTGCGAAGACGACCGCGGCAAAGGCCGCAACCACGACCCCGAGCACCGCCCGGAAACAGGCGCCGACCCGGGCCGTGAAGGCGGCGAAGACCGGCAAGGCGAAACCCGCCGTGCGCAGCCACACCGTGAAGCAGGGTGAGACGCTCACCGCGATCGCGCGCCAGACCGGCGTCTCGGTCAAGCAGCTCGCCGCCGCCAATGGGATCTCCGCGTCGCACCGGGTGCGCGCCGGCCAGCGGCTGCGCATCCCCGACTGAGAACTCTCTAGACCTGGAAGATCGTCTCGTCGGGGAGCCGGATCGCCGTCAGCAATCCGCCGTAGACCGCGCCAGTGTCGATCCCGATGCTGTGCGGGAGGTTCCAACGCACCTGGAAATCGGGGCGCGGCGTGTGACCGTACACGATCGTCACGCCGAGTTCGTGCGGCAGGCCGGCGCTCGCGCGGTCCCAGAGCAGTTCCTCGACGCGCGCGTGGGAGAGTGCCCAACCCGCGTCGCTGGTGCGGGTGAGCGTGCGGCCGAGCCCCGCGTGAACGAACAGATAGGCGCCATCGACGTGGTGCAGCCGCAGCGAGCGGAAGAACGCCTCGTGTTTGGGCGGCAGACTGAACTCGTCGGGACGCGGCGGACGCAACTCGTGCCAGCCGTACGACACGAGCGTCTCGGCGCCGCCGTTGGGCAGAAACACGTCGGCGCCGAAGTAGGCGGGCCCCTCCCAACCGAGGTAGTCGAGGAACATCGACTCGTGGTTGCCGAGCAGGAACTCGCACGGATATGCGTCGGCGACCTCGATCAGGCGTTCGACGACGCCGCGCGAGGCGGGACCCCGGTCGACGTAGTCCCCGAGGAAGACCAGTCGATCTCCCGGCTGCAGCGGGAGCATCGCGAGCAGCGCGTCGAGCTTGTCGAGACGCCCGTGGATGTCGCCGACGGCGTAGAGCATCAGACCCGTGACGCCACGGCCGGCTGCGCTCCGCGCCCGGCGAGTTGGCCACACGCCGCATCGATGTCCGCTCCGCGCGGGCGGCGCACCGTGACGGTGAAGCCGAGTCGCACGAGATCGCCGGCGAAGCGGGTCAAGACCGCTTCGGACGGCGGGCGATGGGGCGAGTCTTCGTGCGCGTTCATCGGGATCACGTTGAGCTTCGAGGGCAGACCGCGCAACAGGCGCGCGAGCCGTCGCGCATCCTCGGGCGCGTCGTTCACGCCTTGGATCAGCGTGTACTCGAAGAAGACCGGGCGGCGCGCCGTCACGGTTTCGAGACTGCGAAGTGCGCCCATCAACGCGGCGAGTGGGAAGCGGCGGTTGAGCGGGACCAGTTCGTCGCGCACCGCGTCGGTCGCGGCGTGCAGCGAGACCGCGAGATTCACCGGCACGCTCGCGAGCAGTGTCGCGATCTTCGGCACCACGCCCGCCGTCGACACCGTCACCTTGCGCGGTCCGAGTGCGAAGCCCTTGGGATGCAGCAGCAGGCGCGCCGACTCGAGCACGGCGGGCAGGTTCAGCAGCGGCTCGCCCATGCCCATGTAGACGACGTTGGTGAGGCGCTGGCCGGGGACGAGCTGCTCGCGCATCCGACACACCTGGTCGACGATCTCGGCGACCGTGAGATTGCGCGTGAAGCCGAGCGCACCGGTCGCGCAGAACGAACACGCGAGCGGACAGCCCACCTGGGTGGAAATGCAAAGCGTCGTGCGCGCGCCCTCCGGAATCAGCACCGACTCGACCAGCGCGCCGTCGCGCGCACGCAGGCGACCTTTCACGGTGCCGTCGGCGGAGCGCTGCACGAGATCCCAGTCGAGCGCGTGCCACTCCCACTCGGCGGCGAAGCGCTCGCGCAGCGCCGCGGGAAGATCGCTCCACTGCGCCGGATCCCCGATCCCGCGGCCGTAGAGCCAGCCCGCGACCTGCTCCGCGCGCCAGGGCTCGATCCCCTGCTCCGCGAAGCGCGCGCGCAGCGATTCGATCGAGTGGTCCTGGAGCTGCAAGCGCGCCTCGCGCATCTCAGCCCGCGATCCTTCGATACGCGAAGAAGTGGAGCGGGCGGCCTTCGGCGCGCCATTCCAGCTCGTACGCGGTCGGCATGCGGCCGGGGACGTCGGCGAGCCAGCGGGAGGGCGCGAAGACGTTCTCGAGCCGCGACTCGGCCGCCAGCACGGCGTCGATCTGCTCGGCGTAGGGGACGTCGTCGGTCGCAACCTGCAGCAGCCCTCCGCGCACCAAGCGGTCGGCGACCGCCGCGACCAGCGGCGCCTGCACCAGCCGCCGGCGGTGATGGCGCTTCTTCGGCCACGGATCGGAGAAATTGATCCACACCGCCTCGAGCGACGCAGGCCCGAACAGATCGGCGAGGGCCTGCTCGCCGGTGCCGTGCACGAGCCGCAGGTTGCCGAGTTCCGTCCGGGCGAGCCGCCGGGCCTGCTTCAGCACGCGCTTGCGCGAGACCTCGACGCCCACGTGCGCAACTTCGGGTGCGCGCCGCGCGAGATCGAGCAGGAACTCGCCGCGCCCGAAACCGATCTCGAGCACGATGCGTAGCGGCGACGCGAGGTCGGGCGCGAAGAGTGCGGCCCAGCCCTTCGCGAGCACGTCGTCCGGCGTGACGCGGCGGTCGGGACCGGGGATGTCGAGCTTCAGGCGCCGCGGCATCCGCGCAGTCTAGGAGCCGCCTGCCGAGGCTGCGACGCGGCGCGGCTCACAGACTCGCCTCGACCCCGAGCAGCCCCCGCAGGAGGTCGGCCGGCGCGTGACGCGGCTGCACGTCGAGCGCGACGGCTTCGTCGTCCGCAAGGCCGGCGCGCGAGCGCGCCTCGTGGATCGCTTCGAGCGGCCCGCCGTGCGCGTCGACGAGGCCGAGCGCGAGCGCACGCACGCCGCTCCAGACGCGTCCCTGCGCCATGCGCGTGACGTCGGCGCGCGTGAGCTTGCGGCCCGCTTCGACGCGGCGCAGGAACACGTCGTACACTGATTCCATGTCACGGCGCACCAGACTGCGCTCGTCCGGCGTGAAGCCGCGCAACGACGTCAGCAGGCCCGCACGACTGCCGCGCTCGATCGCTTCGTGATCGACGCCCCACTTCTCGAGCAACGCGCCGGCGTCGAGCTTGCCGCCCACCACCCCGATCGAACCGGTGAGCGTCGCTGGCTCCGCGAAGATCGCGTCGCCGGCCACCGCGGCGAAGTAACCACCCGACGCGGCCACTTCGCCCATCGACACCACCAGCGGCTTGTCGCGTTTCGCCACGCTGAGAGCGCGCCACAGCACGTCGGAGGCGAGCGCGTCGCCACCGGGACTCTCGATGCGCAGCACGATCGCGCGCACGCCCTCGTCTTCGCCGAGCGCACGCAGCGTGCGCGAGAGCGCCTCGACGGAAATGCCCGCGACGCCACCACGCCGATGGATCACGCCGCGCGCGCTGACGTACGCGATGCGCGGACGCTCGCGCCAGAACGGCGACCAGCCGGCGTCGTCGGCGTGAAGCGCAGCGTAGGCATCGGCATCGACGAGGCGTGCGCGCGGCGCGCCGCCCGACGGCGGCACTTCGCCGGTCGCAGGCAGCAGCTCGACGAGCGCCTCCTCGACCTGATCGGGATACCGGCAGCCGTCGGCGAGACCCGCTTCGCACGCCGCCTCGCTGCGGTACGGGCCGGCGTCGATGCGCGCGCGCACGGTCGCGACGTCGAGGCGCCGCCCCGCGGCGATCGCGGCGACCAGCTCGCCGAACACGTCGTCGAGATACGCCTCGATCTGCTCGCGGCTCTCGGGCGACATCGACTCGCGCGTGAAGGTTTCGGCCGCGGCCTTGTGCGAGCCGACGCGCACGACGTCGGGCTTGAGATCGAGTCGCGCGAGCAGGCGTGCGAAGAACATCGATTCGCTGCGCAGCCCGACGAGGTGGATCGATCCCGTCTCGGGCAGCCACAGCCGATCGGCGCCGCTCGCCACCCAGTACTCGGCCTGGTGCATGGTTTCGCCGTAGGCGGCGACCGGCTTGCCAGCCGCGCGCACGGCGTCGAGTGCACGGCGCAGCGAGGCAGCCGCGGCGTAGCCGTGCGGCGCGCCGGCGCAGCGCACCAGCACGCCGCCGACGCGCGGATCGCGCGCCGCGGCGTCGAGCGCACGCAAGGTCTCGAGCAGGCTCGACGAGCGCTCGCGCGCGAACGGCAGGCGCGCCGTGCGCGTCTCCTCGAAGGGCGGCACGAGACGCGCGAGCAGCCAGAACGGCGCCCGGCGGCCGAGCACCGCACGCGCGGCCAGCAGCCGCACCGCGCGGGCCGCGTTGCCGCCGGCGCGGCGCACGACGCCCGGGACGACGCCCATCAGTGCCGCAACGTCCGACGGCCCGACCGGGAGTCGACCATCCGGTACGAGCCGAGTCGCGACGGCTGCGTGTAGAGCGCGCGCCCCGCCGCGAACGGGTCGTCCTGGGTCTCGGAGCAAGCGATGATCGGCAGCCATGCGTCGAGCAGCGCGCCGAGCGTACGCGGCGCCGGGGGACTCGATGCCATCCTCTCTCCTTCGGAGCTGGCGCGGAGCCTAGCGACTAGGCGAGCAGCTCCTGGACGTCGAAATGCCCCGCCTTCCGCAGCGTCTCCGTCACGTGCTTGATGATCGAGAGCACCGAGACGTCGATCGAGTCGTTGTCGACGATCGGGATGTCGTGGCGGTCGGCCAGTTCGAGAAAGTGGTCCTGGATCTTCAGGATCGCATCGAAGTGCTCGAGATAGCGGTGCTCGGGGCGATGCGACGTTCGCGCGCGCGATTCGAAACGCGCGCGGAAGGAGCGCTCGTCGAGCGTCGCGACGACCAGGAAGATCACGTGGGCGCTCTCGGCGTAGGCCGCGAGGTCGACGAGGCCCGGCACGATCGAGACCCCGTCGAGGATCTGGCTCGAGTTCTCGGCGACGGCGCGGTCGAGCATCGCGCGCACGCCCACCGACACGATCGACGCCTGGGCGAGGAAGCCATCGATCACGGCGTCTTCGCCGCGGCCGAGCGCGCGGTTGGCGTCGTAGGAGGAAGCGTGGATGGCGGGCACCAGCTCGGGAGAGAGCATGAGGCGCATGATCTGGCGGATCGCGTCGGTCGAGAGCACGCGGTGGATGCCGAGTCGGTGGCCGACCTCGAGCGCGAGCGACGTCTTGCCCGACCCGGCGGTACCGCCGAGCAGCAGGATCACCGGCCGGTCGGGCTCCTGGAAGCGGCGCCAGATCAGGTAGCGCTCGGCGGTGCGCGGGCCGAAGCGGCGCTCGAGCGTGTGGAAGGCGAGCCGGCGCAGTTCGTGGCGATCGATGTCGCGCACGCCGCGCAGCGCGAGCTGGGCTTCGATGTCGCGCGCGACGTCGAAGGCGTCGTTGGGTTCGATCGCCGCGGCGTGCAGCGACTGCGAGAGAAAGCCCTTCGAGAACGGCGCGGCGCCAGCCGGGGTGGTGACGTGGATGGTGGGCCCGACGGGAGGACGGGCGGCTTCCTCGGGCAACGAGCGTTCGCGCAACACCTCCTGCACCGCGCGGCCGAGATCCTCGACCGTGACGGATCCGCGCCCGCGCAGGCGCTCGCGCACGGCGTTCGCAGAGGCATAGGCATCTTCGAAGGCCAGGCCGCGCGCCATCAGCGAGTGCACCAGGATCCCGCGCATGAACGGGCGCCGCACCGAGTCGTGTTCGATGTAGATGCGCTCGCGACCGCTGCTCGTCGCGTCGCCCCGCCTCGCTTGGGGCTTCATGGTCGCAGCCTACCTCACGCGTATACGAGCGGGAACCGCTCGACCAGAACAATTCCTGCGTGTTTCTGATTGACTTCGCACGGCGCCTGCGGATAACGTCGGCCGCGCGGACGTGTTTTGGGGGGTAGTCCGTGGCTTCCGCTTCTTCCTCGCTGCACTCGTCATCGGTCGTCGCCGCTGAATCCGATGCCCGCACTGCGCGCCTGTTCCGCTCGAGTCAGGTCGTCCGGATCCTGGGCGTCTCGCGCCGCCAGCTCCAGTACTGGGCGGAGACGGATCTCGTCGCTCCTTCGGCTCGGACCCAGGGTGGGCAC
>JAGSPS010000254.1 GCA_018262315.1 Deltaproteobacteria bacterium
GCGCAGGAACAGTTGCCACGGACAGCGCGCCAGGTCTTCGAGGCGCGTCACGTACAACTCTGGCGTTACACCCAGCGCGGGCGCTTCGCGTGCACCGACGTAGCCGAAGAAGGGACCGAGACGCGTGCTGCGCTCGCGTCCTGTGCGCGTGCGCAGATCCGGGGCGATCTCGTCGAGGATCGCGAGCTGCACGCGCGCGAGCTTCTCGACGTCGACCGCACCAGCGGCGCCGCCCAGCATGTCGCGCACTTCGCGGAGCGCCTCGCCGCGAAGCGGGGCGAGCGCGGCGCGAGTGCCGTAGAGCGCCGCGCGGATCGCGTGCTCGTGCGCGCGACGCAGCGCGGCGTCGCCTTGCGGCGCGCCGAGCGCGGGCGGAGCCGTCATGGCCTCGAGTTCCGGGCGCTCGAGACACAACCGCTCGACGAACGACGAGCGCGCCACCTCGCGACCTTCGTCGCTCGTGTGCTGCCACGAAAGCGTCACCTGGGGACTCGCCGAGAGCAATTCGGCGAACAGGTGACGCTCTTCGGCGTTGCCATGCGCCTTCACCGGCAGCTCGGGGAGCAAGTCGCGCATCGCGCGCCGCAGTGCGTCGGAGGCGATCGGGTCCTCGATGGGCGTGCGCGGGAAGACGTCGCGCTGCAGACCCAGCACGAAGAGCGACGCGAAGCTGCGGCCGCGCGCGCTCATCACCGGGAGCACCTGCACGCCTGCGCCCGCGCCGCCGAGCGCCGTGCCCGGCGCGCGCTCGAAGGCGCGGCCCGCGAGCAGCGCGAACTCGGCGCGCGTCAGCTCGAAGTCCGCCGGCACGTCGTCGCCGAGCGACGCGAGCAGAACCAGGACGGGCGCGAGCCCGTCGTTGCCGCCGCGCGTCCAGCCGAGATCGCGTTCGAGAAGCAGCGCCAGCGACGCGTTGTGTTCCGCGAAGGGTGCGCGCTCGGGCCAGCTCGCCAGGCGCTCGACGAGCGCCCGCGCCCGCGCTTGCGCCGCCGCCAGCCGATCGCGGGGCAGCACGCGGGATCGCACGCTCCGCGACGAACGGCGCCCCTCGGACGCATCGTCCTGTTGTTCCTCGTCGCCCGAGGATCCGCGCCGCACAGGCAACGGCAGGAACTCGCGCCCCGCGAATTCCACGTCGAGATCGAGCTGCGCGAGGTCGGCGAGGCGCGGCGCACCGAGCACGTGCAGACCGATGCGCAAGTCGCCGTCGCTGGCTTCGGGATGCGCGGAGGCGCTGAGCCACACGTCCACCGGCGCCAGCTCGGCCTCGGCGAGCACCCGCAAGGCGGCGGCCAGCCGACGCGTCCGCGCGTCGGGCGCGCCGGCCACCGCGGGCGCCGAGAACGGGATCGCGAGCCGGGTGAACTGCGCTTCGAGCGCGGCGCGGTAGGGATCGAGACGCCGCGCGACGACGCCGATCGACTCGGCCGCAAGGCCGGCGTCCAGCAGCTCGCGAATGCGCTGCGCCACGGAGCGCACCTCGGCGACCGCGCCCGGCGCGCGCACGAGCGCGAGCGAGGCAGGAGGAATTCCATCGGCGCTCGCGATCTCGCGCGCGCTCGCGGCGCTCGCCATGCGTTCGAGGAAACGCGCCGAGAACTCCGATTCCGACGCGGTGGCGTCGAACGGATCGGACGGCACGCCGGCGAGCAGATGCGCGCCGAACGCGCGCATCTGCGCCTCCAGCCAATCGGCCACGACGCCGGTGGCGTCCGCGAAGCCGTGGATCCAGAGCGCGCCGGTAGGGATCGCGGCGTCCCCGCGCTCGCGCACCACGTCCGTCGCGCGCTGCAAGAGCGCCGTGCGCGGCCCGAGACCCTCGGCATCGAGCGCGTCGAGCGCTCGCGCCGTGACTCGCACCACGGCGCGCATGCGCTCGGCTTCGGCGCTTCCCTGCGCGACGAGCACTTCGTCGAGCGCCTCGGCCGATGCCGGACCGAAGCCGGCGTCCACCAGATCGCGCGCGGTCGCGAGGACGATGCCGTAGCCCTCGTGCAATTCCCCGAGCGCTTCCGCGAGCCGCGGCTCCTCGGCGGCGAGACGCCGCACGAGCAAACGGAACAGCTCCTCACCAGCGGGACGGGCCTCGTCGGCGCGCTCGATCACCGCCAGCGCCAGCCCCCACTGCGTGTGCACGGCGACCGCCGCGAGCGAGCGCCCGAAATGGCGCAACAGCATCGCCGACACGTGATCGCGCAGCGAACTCGACGGCACGACGATGCGCAGCGGGCGCGCCAGCAACTGCTGCGCCGCCGGCGCGTCGCCCGCGGCGAGCGCGGCGAGCAGGGCGGCGTCGCGCTGTTCGAGGAACGCGCCGACCTCGGCGAGAAGTCGCGCTTCCGCAACACGCGCGCCCGACGCGATGACGAGCATTGCTGCGTTCGGTTCAGGGATCACCCGGCGCAGTCTAGTCGCGCGCTGTGGCGAATGGGGTCACAGTTTCGCGCAATCTGCGGAGCCGGAAGCGTCGCGCGATCCGAGCGCGCTCGGCCCGCGGGCTCAGCGTGAAATCCGCACCTCCTTCCAGCTCGACGGTCCGTGACAGCGGGCGCAGTCGCTGCCGGAGGCGTCGCGGTGCGGGTCGTCGAGGCCGTGGCAGGTCGCGCAGTCCCTGGGAATCGCGAGTTTCTCGCCCGGGGCGACCGGCTGCTGGTGACAATTCTCGCAGACGATCTCGGCGTGGGTGCCGCGATCAGCGCGAATGAAGTCCGGGAATCGTGGTCGAAACGCCAGGCCGCCCAGCTGTTCGGGTTGTGACAGGATTCGCACGACGAACCGAGGCGGCCCTCGTGGCTGTCTTTCGCGGCGTGGCAGCCGGCCCAGCCGCCCTCGGTCATCGGCGGCGGCGGAGGTGGCGCAGGTTGCGGAGGTGACGGCGCCCTCAAAAGCCGCCCCTCGCCGCGTCGTGCTCGCCGCTGCGGCGTTGCTTGATCTGCGTGAGCGTTGCGTCGGTGTAGACGTGACAGGCGCCGGTGCAGTCGCGCAGCTCACCCACCGTGTAGAGCCGTTGCGGCGCATCCACCTTCTTGTGCGGACCAGGCTTGAAGTCGGCCGCGTGACATCCCGCGCAGTCCGGCTTGAAGGCCGGCGTGATCCAGGCCGAGGCTTCGGTGTTCGCGACGTGACACGCCGTGCAGCCAGCGACCTGTCGATGGCCGCTCGGGTAGTCGGGCGAGCTGTGCTGGAACGTCGCCGGCGTCCAGACGCTCGTGTGGTGGCATTCGCCGCAGTCGATACTGCTGATGAAGTGGCCGTTCGGTGTACCCGTCGCGGTGCTGCCGTTGTGGCAAGTGGCGCAGCTCGCGGTCACGCCGGTGTGGTCGAAGCGCGCGGGACTCCACGCCGCAGTCGTGTGGCAATCTTCGCACGTGTTCGACGTCGTCAGGTGCGTGGGCGACTTGCCCGTCGCGGTCGTGCCGTTGTGGCACATCGAGCAGCCGGCCGTGACGCCCATGTGATCGAAGCGCGCGGGACTCCACGCCGCGGTCGTGTGGCAATCTTCGCACGTGTTCGACCCCGTCAGGTGCGTGGGCGACTTGCCCATCGCGGTCGTGCCGTTGTGGCACATCGAGCAGCCGGCCGTGACGCCCCTGTGATCGAAGCGCGCGGGACTCCACGCCGCAGTCGTGTGGCAGTCCTCGCAGCTGTTCAAGGTCGTCAGGTGCGTGGGCGACTTGCCGGTTGCGGTCGTGCCGTTGTGGCACGTCGAGCATGCGGCCGTCACGCCCATGTGGTCGAAGCGCGCGGGGCTTCACGCCGCGGTCGTGTGGCAATACTCGCAGCGGTTCGACGTCGTCAGGTGCGTGGGCGACTTGCCCATTGCGGTCGTACCGTTGTGGCACGTCGAGCAAGCCGCCGTGACGCCCAGGTGGTCGAAGCGCGCAGGGCTCCAGGCGATCGTGCTGTGACAGTCCTCGCATGGGCTCGATGTCTGGATGTGGTTCGCGGGCTTGCCCGTCAGCGCCAACGAGCCGGTGTTGCCGTGGCACGTCCGGCATTCCGTCGGCGTGCCCGCGAACGGACCACCGGCGTGGCACGACTCGCACGGAACGGGGAGATGCGCTCCGGTCAGCGGAAAGCCGCTGCGGAGATGGTCGAAAGCGGGTTCCTGCCCGGCGGCCGCCGTCGACACGCTGAACAGCCAGACGATCGCAACGGCGAGCCATCGCCGGCTCGCGCGCGAGTGGCGGCACAAGGGCTCACTCCGTCCGGCACTGCGCTCGGAGACGGCAGGGTCCAACGACTTCCTCGCGGGGGCGGGGGCTCAGGTCGTGACCATCGGTCGGAAGCAGGGGAAACTTTCCCGCTCTCATTCGATACGTGGGATTTTTTCCCATGTCAACCGTGCAAGAGGATTTGCAGGCTTGCACCGCCGCGACGGAATTCGGCTGGATTGCCGCCGGAAGGCGCTGCGCAGCAACGCGCATGCCAGAATCCGGACGTGACGGCCTCAGTACGCGACGCAAGGAATCGCAACGAGCGACCGCGGAACGCGCCGCGCTTGTGCGCAACGTCACGGGCTGCGTAGAATCGGCGCCATGCCCACACCGCGACCCGTCCGCTTTGGCGTCACGCTGCCCCAGATCAAGCGCACCTGGCAGGAGGCGCGCGAGGCCGCCATCGAGTTCGACCGACTCGGCTTCGATCATCTCTGGGTCTGTGATCACGTGTACGGCGTGCCCGTCCCCACGCTGCCGATTCTCGAAGCGTGGACGCAACTCGCGGCGGTCGCGGCGGTGACCGAGCGCGCGGGGCTCGGGACGCTGGTGACGCCGCCCTTCTTCCGCAATCCCGCGCTGCTCGCCAAGCAGGTCGCGACGCTCGACCAGATCGCGGGACCCGGTCGCGCGATCGTCGGCCTCGGCGCCGGTTGGTTCGAGGCGGAGTTCAAGGACACCGGCTGCGCATTCCCGCCGCTGCGCGACCGACTGCGCGCGCTCGAAGAGACC